>DATLPT010000239.1:0-6304 GCA_035535635.1 Lapillicoccus sp.
CTCGCGTACACGGTCGGCTGGCGCGGTCCGAGCGGTCGTCGTCGCGGGTCACCCCGCCAGCCAACCACGTGTTGGTCAGCGGGTGGTGGTCGTCGCGGGATCGGTCGAGCCGGCCATCGGGATGGTGCGCTCGACCGGAGGTTGACCAGGGGCCAGCAGGCTCATGTAGTTGACGGACGTCAAGGGGTCCAAGGTCCGGCTGCCGTCGGGACTGGGAACCGGCAGGACGGTCCCGTCGCGCACGAAGACCACTCTGTCGACGCCGACGATGCTCGTCGCGGTGAGGACGATCTGGCCTACGGCGATGGGCAGCTTGCTGGGGCTCGGATCCTGGTTCGACGTCAGGAGCTCGATGTCGGCCGTGCCGGCGGAGAGATTTCGCAGGACGATCGTCGAGCCGGGCACCAGGTCGGTTACCAGGCCGCGGGCCCGCTCCCGCTCGGACGGGCCCACGGCGAGCCGGTCGAGCAGGGACTGCAGCATGGGGGCGGCTGGGGCCGACGGGATCTGCACCGGGACGGCGACGAGCTGCTGCTGTGCGTCGGCGAGGTAGATGGAGGCGGCCGAGAGCAGCACCCCTGGGGAGACCGTCGGTGAGGGGCTGGTGGTGGCGGACTCCAGGAGGCCGTAGGGGACTTCAGCGGGCGGCACCTCGACCGGCGGACTGCTGCTCGGCAGTCCGCAGGCGCCGAGCACGCCCAGAGACGCGACCAGCACGGTGACGAGGCCCATCAGTGCGGCCGGGCGCACCCGCACACGGACGGGAGCAGCGTCATCTCGGCCATCCCGCCGGCGAACACCTCTCATGTCACCGTGCACCGGCGTGGTCGGCGAGCTGAACCTCGAACGGCGCCTGGCGCGGCGCGACCGGCAGCTCGACGCTGAACCGAGCGCCGCCCCCCGGGGCGTCCTCGCACCACACCTGACCGCCCAGGCTGATCGCCGTCTCGGCGACGATGCTGAGGCCCAGCCCGCTGCCGGGCAGCGAGCCGCGCGAGCCAGCCCGGACGAACCGCTCGAAGATGCGCTCGCGGTCCGGTTCGGGCACACCGTCGCCGCGGTCGTCGACGTCGATGCGGATACGGTCGCGGACGCGCTGGACGGTGACCGCGCGAACGCCGCCCGCGTGCCGGTCGGCGTTGTCGAAGAGGTTGACCAGGGCGCGGCCCAGCTGCTGCTTGTCGACCCGGACGGTGAGGTCGGCGGCGGAGCCGTCGTCGGTCGTGACCACCCGCAGCAGCTCCGGGTCGTGGCGGCTCTGCTCGAGCGAGACGCGGACCAGCTCGCCGGCGTCGACCTCGGAGAAGACCTGGCTGCGGACGCCGGCGTCGAGGCGACCGAGCTCGAGGAGGTCCTCGAGGGTCTGCTGGAACCGGTCCAGCTCGGACGAGACGAGGTTGAGCGCTCGCTGCGTGCGAGGCGACAGCTCGTCGCGGCGGCGTTCGATGACCTGGACGCTCGCGACGAGCGCGGTGAGGGGCGACCGGAGCTCGTGGCCCAGGTCGGCGGCGAACCGGGCGTCGCGCTGGATCCGCTCGTCGAGGGCCTCGACCATGCTGTTGAAGGAGCCCACGATGGTGGCCAGGTCGGGGTCGTCCGTCGGCGGAAGCCTGGTCTGCAGGCCACCCGCGCCGATCCGGGCGGCGGCGGTGGCGACGTCGTCCAGCGGAGCCATCAGCCGCCGCGAGGCCAGCCGGCCGAAGCCGGCCCCAGCCAGGGTCGCGAGGACGGCGAAGGCCGCCAGCACCGTGGCCAGGGTGGTCAGCGTCGAGCGGAGCTCGCTGGTCGAGACGATCTCGTAGAACTCGGCGCCGGCCCCCAGCAGCGGGATGCCGACGACGAGCGCCGGCTGGTCGTCGGAGGAGGCCCACGCATACATGACCGTGCCGTCGACGACGCCGCCTTGCACCTCGGCCGGGATGCTCTGCGGGCCTCGGGCGAGCGAGGAGGAGTACCAGCGGTCGTCCTTACGGACGATGAGCTCGGAGTCGGCGGCCGGTTTGACCGAGGTGAGCACGTCGGGGATGCGGGCGTCACGCCCGAGGAGACCGTCGAGGACGAAGGAGGCGTCCGCATACGCCTGCCGCAGCGCGGTCGCCTGGCGCTGGTCCATCAGGTAGTGGCGCGCGGTGAGATAGGTGCCGACAGCGAACAGGGTGGACACGATGAGGGCACCGAGGGCGAACGAGGCGGTGACCGTCCCGCGCAGGCCCCATGTCGACCACGGACCCTTCATGCGCTGCTCATCGGAGGTCCAGCCGGTATCCCTGGCCACGAACGGTGACGACGAGCTGGGGCGCGTTGGGATTCGCCTCGATCTTGGTGCGGAGGCGGCGGACGTGGACGTCGACGATGCGCTCGTCGCCGAAGTAGCCGCGCTCCCAGACCCGCTCGAGCAGCGAACGCCGGCTGAGAACCCGCCCGGCGGGCGAGGCCAGCTCGCAGAGCAGCCGGAACTCGGTGAGCGTCAAGTGGACTTCCTCACCGCCGCGACGGACGACGCCGGCGCCGACGTCGAGGACCAGCGGGCCGCGCTCGGAGTCGAGGGTGAGCGTCGACTGCTCCGTGGGCGGGTTGCCGGCGGCGGCGACGGTGACACCCGCGCGCCGGCGCAGTGCCCGCAGGCGGGCGCCGATCTCCTTGACCTGGAACGGCTTCGTGACGTAATCGTCAGCTCCAGCCTCGAGAGCGGCGACGATGTCGTGGGTGTCGGTCTTGGCGCTGAGGACGATGATCGGCGCCTGGCTGGTCGGCCGCACCTCGCGGATGAACGAGAAGCCGTCCATCCCGCCGAGCATCAGATCGACGAGCATGAGGTCGGGCGGGTTGCGCTGAACGAGCTGCAGCGCGGCCTCGGCGCTGGGCGCCTCGACGACGTCGTAGCCCTCGTCCTCCATGGCGAGACTCAGGGCGGTGCGGATGCCGTCGTCGTCCTCGAGGACGAGCAGCTTGAGTGACACAGGGCTCATCCTGCCAGCGCAGCCTCGGGGACTTCTGTGCGTTCAGCGCAGCCGGTCCGAGTCGGCAGGTCTTCACGCAACTGCAAACAAACCATGACCAGTTCCTAACCGTCCGGGGGGCAGTGTTGGTGGACTGCCGGACCGACCGGACCGGCAGGCCAAACTCGAGAGGGGGCCCGCACCGTTGACCGGTCTCAGCCTCCTCAGCCGGGCCGACCAGCGAGTGTGTGTCGCACTGCGCGACGACCGCATGGTGCAGGGCCTGAACGACCTCCGCTGGCACTTGCCCACCCTGCTGGCCGGCGGGACGAACACCCTCGTCATCGATGTCTCCGGCGTGGCCCGACTGTCTTCCACGTGCGTCGCGACCCTGCTCTGGGTCAAGCGCAGCTGCCAGTCCCGCCACGTCCGGGTGGTCCTCGCCGACCCCACGGACCGCACGCTCGACGTGCTCACCCGGACCGGGCTGGCTTCTGTCTTCGAGATCGAAGGTCGAGTGTCATGACGACGACGGTTCCTGTTCGCGTCTCTTCGTACCCCGCCCCGCGCCACGTCATCGGCGCGGGGTACGACGTTGCGCTACACCAGGGAGCGGCCCGGGCCGCCCGTGTCGTGCCGGGATCCAGGCGGGTATGCGTCGTCGTCGCCGACGGGGGGATGTCGACTGCCGGGTCGCCGGTGGCGTTCGACCTGCCGGTGGCCGGGCCGTCCTCGTCGTGTCAGGTGTGGGGTCACGCCAACGGGGCGATCCAGGTTCGGGCCGCGTGGTCACCGCCGGCGTTGCTGGTGAGCCGCTCGCACGTGGTGATGGTGCCGGAGACGCCGGGGACACCGGGGGTATGCGTGATGGCGCCGGGGGACCGGCTGCTGGTGCTCTCGTCGACCGCCTATGAGGCAGCGCCGGAGCGGATGGTCCGGCTGCTCCACGAGGAGCCGGCCCGGTTGCTGGCGGCGGACGCGGACGACCTCCTGGAAGGGCTGTTCCGCGACGTTCCGGAAGCAGGGGGAGCGGTGGTCACCCGACTCGGGTGACCGCAGGTGCGGAGCCGGCTCTGGTCGGCCCCGCCCGACTCGGCCGGATGCGTGGCGTGGCCGCCCACAGCGGCGTCGGCGGCTTCCCACGCATTCGGTCGTCGCTGTGATCCCGTCTCACCGGCTCACGTGGAAGATTCTCCACAGCGGAGTGTGGTCGATCTTCCACTCAGGCGGTCGGGGCGGCCTTCTCCTCGTCGGTGGCGGCTCGCACCACGATGCGGGTCCACGCGCCGACGTAGATCCGGTCGTCGTCGTCGAGCTCGGTCCGCGGCCCTACCGCGATCGGATCCTCGGGCAAGGGACCGGACGCCGGGCCGACGAACGTCCCGTTCGACGAGCCCAGGTCCTCGACGAACCAGCGCTGGCCGTCGGTGGTGAGCTGGGCGTGCCGGCGGCTGACCCCGGTGTCGGTGGTGCAGTCGATATCGGGATGGATGTTGCGGCTGGGTGACACGCGGCCGATGAGCAGGCTGCGTGACGTCAGACCTACGACGGCCGGCAGCCCGGGCGACGGCATGGGCTCCTCGGCCTCCTGCACGGCGTACCAGTCGGGATCGACCCAGACCTCCGCGACCCACTCGAGAGGGATCGCCGGAGCGATCGACCCGCCGGTCGCCGCCGGTGGCGTCGAGCCGTTGGAGGTGTCCGGATCGACGATCGACGCCTTCGGCGTCGCGCCTCGCGGAAGCGCCCCGGTCGTGAAGTCGTAGCCGCACGCCTCGCAGAACAACGCGTCCGGCGCGTTCGGAGCCGAGCAGTTCGGGCATACCTGCTGGTCCGGCGCTTCCGGCCCGCCGCCGGACGCCACCGCAGCCTCCGGCTCAACCGCGGCCGGCTCAGGCTCCGGCTGGTTCTCCAGGTCGATCTTGGCGCCGCAGGTGTCGCAGAAGTCCTCGGCGGCGGAGGTGTGTCCGTTGGGGCATACGGCGCTCATCCGCGGCTCTCCCGCACGCTCATCGACTCACTTCCGAACCCTGGTCGTCTTCGTGGACGCGGTGTCGAGGGCCATCTCGTCCAGCCGGTCGACCCCCTTCTTCAACCTGACCGTACCGGTCTCGGCGTTGTCGATATCGACCACCTTGCGCAACCGCGACGTCATCTCCTGGTCGCCCGCCTCGTTGGCGAGCTGCACCGCGCGGCCGAGCTTCGACGTGGCGTCGTCGTCGCGGCCCGCGGCCTTTGCTGCCAGCCCGTCCTGGATCATCTGGGCCAGCTCCGCCTTGCCGGTGTAGCGCGCGACCTGGTCGTCGATCCGCGTCGTCAGCGCCTCGTCGTTGCTCCATGTCGCCTTCACCAACGCCTGGGTCTGGACCTCGTCGCCGAGCGCCACCTGAACCCGCGCCGCCAGCTGCTCCTGACCAACCGACTTGGCCGACAGTCGCACGGCCACGTGGTAGTCGCGGCTCTCGTCCGCCCAGGCGCCGGTGGGGTATCCCGCGGTCAACGGGTTGACCACCGTGCGCCGGGAGGTGAGGTCCTCGAGGTTCGGCGCGACCTGCTTGACGAAGAGCGTCTGCGCGCCCTGCGGCGTCCAGACCCGCAGCTCGACGTTGGCGACGCCGCGGGCCATCGACTTGCGGACCAGACTCTGGAACTCGGCCGCCATCGCCTGGGGTGCCGGAATCAGGTCGACCGTCCCGAGCAGCGCCGACGCGATCCGGCGCACTTCGTCGACCTGCCACCGGTCCCCGAGCCCCCGGCAGTCGCACTGGAAGACGCCGGTCGCGTCGTGGATCGACCGGGTCAGCTGGTCGGGCGTCTCGTGCTCGTTGGCGCCGTCGGTGAGGAGGATGGCGTGCCGCTGCGACGCCTGCGGGACCGTCGCGAACACCTCGCGCGCCTTGGTCAGCCAGGTGCCCATGGCCGTGCCGCCGTCGGCCCGGAACGACTGCATCGACGCGATCGCCGCCTGCCGGGTGGACTGGTCCATCCGAACCATCTGCTGCGGACCCCCGGGATACGGGAACACCAGCGTGCCGACGTGGTTGCCCGCGATCACCGCGAACCACGTGCCGTCGGTGATCTCGTTCAGCGCCGCCGTCGCGGCGTTCCGGCCCTGGACGATCCCGCTCTCGCCCATCGACCCGGAGGTGTCGACGATGATGATCTCCGCCGCGTCGGTCAGCCCCGTCTGGCCCGCCTGCCCCGCCCCACGGCACGTGACCCGGACGATCGCGTGGACGTCGGTCCCGCCGTCGGGCAGGAACTCGTTCTGGAAGACCTCGGCCGTGAACTGAGCCATCAGGGGGTGCCCTTCGTCGTCTCGGGAGCCTCAACCGTATGCGTCTCGCCGACTCGCGCCAACGCGA
>DATLPT010000240.1:0-7164 GCA_035535635.1 Lapillicoccus sp.
TTCGGCCGGGTGGCCATCCTGCTGGGCCTGGTGCTCGGCACGGTCGTCGCGATCCCGTTCGGGCTGACCAACTTCAGCCGGATCGCCGACGCGAACATCGTCCAGCTGACGCTGCCGTTCCACTTCGGCCTGCCGACCTTCGCGGTCGGCGCGATCGTCTCCATGTTCATCGTCATGCTCGTGATCATGACCGAGACGACCGCCGACATCCTCGCCATCGGCCAGGTCATCGACAAGCCCGCCGACCGGCAGACCGTCACCAACGGTCTGCGGGCCGACATGCTTTCGACCGCGGTGGCCAGCATCTTCAACGGCTTCTCGGTCAGCGCCTTCGCGCAGAACGTCGGCCTGGTCGCCATCACTGGCATCAAGAGCCGGTTTGTCGTCGCCGTCGGTGGCGGCATCCTCGTCTTCCTCGGCCTGTTCCCCATCCTCGGCGCCCTGGTCGCCCTGGTGCCCCTGCCGGTTCTCGGCGGTGCTGGCCTGGCCCTGTTCGGCACGGTCGCGGCCAGCGGCATCCGCACGCTCAGCCGGGTCGACTTCTCGGGCAACGCCAACCTCGTGATCGTCGCCTTCTCACTGGCCATGGGCATCATCCCCATCGCCGTGCCGACGTTCTACGACAAGTTTCCCGAGTGGTTCCAGGTGATCTTCGACTCCGGCATCACCGCTGCGGCGATCACCGCCGTGCTGCTCAACATCGTGTTCAACATCGTCGGTCGCCAGGAGGAGGCGGAGGGACCCATCTTCGCCGAAGCACCGGCGCCGGCCGCCATCTCCGAAGCGGACGAGGCGCGTCTCGACCCGGCCGGGCCCGCGGCCCATGGTCTGCGCCTTGAGGGGCAAGCAGTCACCGGCGCCGATGGGTACGTCGCGGCAGGGCACCACGTCGACGAGAACGCCGCTCACCCTGCCCCGGCGGAGGGCCAGCCTCCACGCGGAGGGCCGTCGGAGGCCGATCGGTGAGCTACATCTCCGCCCACGTACTCGACGCCGCCGCGGGAGTTCCCGCCGCCGGTGTGGCAGTCCGGCTGACCGGCGCCGACGGCACCGCCGTTGCCGAGTCGGTCACCGACTCGGACGGCCGGGTGGGCGACCTCGGCCCGGAGCGCCTTGATCCTGGGGTGTACCAGGTGACGTTCGGTTCCGGCGACTACTTCGCCGGGCGACGGGTGGACTCCTTTCATCCGCAGGTGTCGGTGCTCTTCACCGTTGCCGCCGATCAGGCGCACTACCACATCCCGCTGCTCCTGAGCCCGTACTCCTACACCACGTACCGAGGCAGCTGAGCACCCTGCGCGTCAGCGCGTCGCCAACCCGCAACGAACGAAAGGCAATTCCCATGACCGAGGTCGTCCTCACCGCCAACCAGTACGGCAAGGCCGAGAACCGGGTCGTCCGTGTCGTCCGTGACACCGACCGCCACGAGGTCGTCGACCTCAACGTCACATCGCAGCTGCGCGGCGACTTCGAGGCCGCACACACGAAGGGCGACAACTCCCACGTGGTCGCCACGGACACGCAGAAGAACACGATCTTCGCGTTCGCCAAGGACGGCGTTCCCTCGCCGGAACAGTTCTTGTTGCGGCTCGCCGACCACTTCACCGGCGAGTTCGACTGGGTGACGGGTGGCCGATGGGCGGCCGACCTGTTCGGCTGGACCCGGATCAACGACCACGACCACGCGTTCTACCGGGGCTCTCCCGAGGTCCGGACCGCGGTCCTCGTACGGGACGGTGACACCGACACGATGCTCTCGGGGTTCTACGGGCTGACCGTCATGAAGACCACGGAGTCGGGCTTCGTGGGCTACCCGAAGGACAAGTACACGACGCTGCAGGAGACGACGGACCGGATCCTCGCCACGGACATCTCCACCAAGTGGCGCTACAACAGCACCGACTCCTCAGAGATCGACTACAACAAGGTCTACGACAGCGTCAAGGAGACCATCCTCACGGAGTTCTCGCAGGGCTACTCCAAAGCGTTGCAGCAGGACCTCTACGAGATGGCCGCGGCAGTCATCGACCAGCATCCGCAGATCGACGAGATCAAGTTCTCCTGCCCCAACAAGCATCACTTCCTCTCCGACCTGTCCTTCTGCGGGCTGGACAATCCGGGTGAGGTCTTCTACGCCGCCGACCGTCCGTACGGGCTGATCGAGGCGACCGTGCAGCGCAAGGGCGCGCCGACCGCCGACGCGGCCTGGGCCGGGGTCGCCGGCTTCTGCTGAGGCCCTGAGCGCACCGGGGCCGGGTTGACCGGCCCCGGTGCGCCGGGCATACTAGTTCCGAAGTACAGAAATAACTTTCCGCAATGCGAAAGAGCCAATGATGACTCGCCAGCTGCCCTACCTCGCGAACTGCTCCATGCTCTTCACCGAGGTCCCGCTGCTCCAGCGGCCGGCCGCGGCCAAGGCTGCCGGCTTCGACACCGTCGAGTTCTGGTGGCCGTGGCCGGACCAGCCGGTCCCCGGTGACGCCGAGGTCGACACGTTCGTCTCCGCGGTTCAGGAGGCTGGCGTCCAGCTGGCCGGCCTCAACTTCTTCGCCGGGGACCTCGCCGGTCCGGACTGTGGCGTGCTGTCCATCCCGTCCCGGTCCCAGCAGTTCCGGGACAACGTCGAGGTGACCCTCGGCATCGGTGAGCGGCTCGGCACCAGGGCGTTCAATGCCCTCTACGGCAACCGGGTCGACGAGGCGACGCCGCAGGAGCAGGACGAAGTGGGCACCGAAGCCCTCTCGTATGCGGCCAAGGCCGCCGACCGCCTGGGGGCCACGGTCCTGGTCGAGCCCGTGAGCGGTCCCAAGCCGTACCCGCTGCGCACGGCGGACGACGCGGTCGGGGTCGTCGACCGCGTCCGGGCCACCGGCGCGGGCAACGTGGGCTTCCTCTGTGACCTTTTCCACCTGGCCAACAACGGGGACGACGTCGACACGGCCATCGCGCGTCACGCCGACCGGGTGGCCCACGTGCAGATCGCCGACGCCCCGGGGCGGGGCGAGCCGGGCTCGGGCGGGCTTCCGCTGGACCGCTGGCTGGGCGAGCTGGAGAGGTCCGGGTATGCGGGCTACGTCGGCCTCGAGTACAAGCCCACGACCTCGACCGAGGAGAGCCTCGCCTGGCTTCCGGTCGAGCGCCGCGCATCCCACTGAAACGTAAGGAGATCCGACAGATGACGAACATCGCCTTCATCGGGCTCGGCATCATGGGGAACCCCATGGCCGGTCACTTGGCCAAGGCCGGGCACACCGTCACCGGGTTCAACCGGCACCCCAACTACGACGACCTCGAGGCCGCCGGCGGCACGGGGGCCGGCTCCCTCGAGGATGCCGTCGCCGACGCCGACGTCGTCTGCGTCATGGTTCCCGACTCGCCGGACGTCCGTGACGTCCTCGAGGGCGAGGGCGGCGTCTTCGACAGCGCCAAGCCGGGGACCCTCGTCGTCGACTTCTCGAGCATCCGGCCCGACGTCACCGTCGATCTGGCGAAGACCGCCAAGAAGCGCGGGTTCCGGCTCCTCGACGCGCCAGTCTCGGGCGGGGAGGCGGGAGCGAAGAACGCCGCGCTGTCGATCATGGTCGGGGGCGACGCCCAGGACTTCGAGGAGGCCAAGCCGCTCTTCGACGTCGTCGGCAAGACCGTCGTCCACGTCGGCGGGAACGGGTCGGGCCAGACGGTCAAGGCGGCCAACCAGCTCATCGTCGCGTCCAACATCCAGGCGCTGGCCGAGGCGGTCGCCTTCCTCAAGGCCTACGACGTCGACCTCGAGGCGGCACTCGAGGTCCTCGGCGGGGGGCTGGCCGGTTCCGCGGTCCTGAACCAGAAGAAGCAGAACATGATCAGTGGATCCTTCGAACCAGGGTTCCGGATCGCGTTGCACCACAAGGACATGGGCATCGTCACGTCCGCCGCCCGCGAAGCCGGCGTCGTCGTGCCGGTTGCTGCGCTCGTCGCCCAACTGATGGCGTCGGCGCTGGCCAACGGCGACGGCGGCCTCGACCACTCGGGGCTGTTGCGCGGTGTGGAGCGGCTTTCCGGCAAGGGAGGTCAGTCGTGACCCGGATGCGCACCGTCGACGCCGCGGTCCTCATCCTCGAGAAGGAGGGCGCCACCCAGGCCTTCGGACTGCCGGGCGCGGCGATCAACCCGTTCTACCGGGCCATGAAGGACCACGGCGGCATCAAGCACGTCCTCGCCCGCCACGTCGAGGCCGCGTCGCACATGGCCGAGGGCTACACCCGCGCCAAGGCGGGCAACATCGGCATCTGCGTCGGCACGTCCGGACCCGCCGGCACCGACATGATCACCGGCCTGTATGCGGCGATCGCCGATTCGATTCCGATCCTCTGCATCACCGGGCAGGCGCCGGTCGCCAAGCTCCACAAGGAGGACTTCCAGGCCGTCGACATCGCGTCGATCGCCGCACCGGTGTCGAAGTGGGCAGTAACCGTCCTCGAGCCGGCCCAGATTCCCGGCACGTTCCAGAAGGCGTTCCAGCTGATGCGGTCCGGCCGCCCCGGCCCGGTCCTGATCGACCTGCCGATCGACGTGCAGCTCGCCGAGATCGAGTTCGACATCGACACCTACGAGCCGCTGCCGGTGGCCAGGCCGACCACGACCGAGGCGCAGGCCGAGAAGATCCTGACCATGCTCACCGCGGCCGAGCACCCGCTCATCGTCGCCGGCGGCGGGATCATCAACGCCGACGCGTCCGAGCTGCTTGTCGAGCTGGCCGAGACGCTCGGCGTCCCGGTCATCCCCACCCTGATGGGCTGGGGCACCATCCCGGACGACCACCCGCTGCACGCGGGCATGGTCGGGCTGCAGACGTCGCACCGCTACGGCAACGCGACGATGCTCGAGTCCGACTTCGTGCTCGGCATCGGCAACCGGTGGGCGAACCGGCATACCGGCGGGATCGACACCTACACGAAGGGCCGAACCTTCGTGCACATCGACGTCGAGCCGACTCAGATCGGCCGCGTCTTCGCGCCCGACTACTCCGTGGTCTCCGATGCCGGCGAGGCGCTCAAGACGCTCGTCGAGGTGTCCAAGGGGTGGAAGGACGACACGCGCATCCCCGACTTCGGGGTCTGGGCCAAGTCCTGCCAGCAGCGCAAGGGCACGATGCAGCGAAAGACGTCGTTCGACGTCGTGCCGATCAAGCCGCAGCGCGTCTATCAGGAGATGAACAAGGCGTTCGGGCCGGACACCCGGTACGTCTCGACCATCGGCCTGTCACAGATCCAGGCGGCCCAGCTCCTGCACGTCTTCAAACCACGGCACTGGATCAACGCCGGCCAGGCCGGACCCCTCGGCTGGACCCTGCCAGCCGCGCTCGGAGTGGCCACCGCCGACCCGGAGTCGACGGTCGTGGCTCTCTCCGGCGACTACGACTTCCAGTTCCTCCTCGAAGAGCTGGCCGTGGGCGCGCAGTTCAAGATCCCGTACATCCATGTGGTCGTGAACAACGCCTACCTGGGCCTGATCCGCCAGTCGCAGCGCGGCTTCGAGATGGACTATTGCGTGCAGCTCTCCTTCGACAACATCAACGCGCCCGAGGTCAACGGTTACGGCGTCGACTTCGTGAAGGTCTCGGAAGGCTTGGGCTGCAAGGCAATTCGCGTGTTTGAGCCGGACGACATCCTTCCGGCGCTGGAGACGGCGAAGAAGCTACTCGTCGAGTTCGACGTGCCGGTCGTCGTCGAAGTCGTCCTCGAGCGCGTGACCAACGTGTCGATGGGCACCGAGATCGACGGCGTCGTCGAGTTCGAGGAGCTCGCCGAGCGCGGCATCGACGCGCCGACCGCGATCGCCCTGCTGGACTGACCGTGACTGTCCTGGTCGCCTCCGACAAGTTCAAGGGGTCGCTCACCGCTGCGCAGGTCGCGGCGGCGGTGACCACCGGGATCCGCCGGGTGTCGGACGTCGACGTCGTGACCGTCCCCGTCGCCGACGGCGGCGACGGGACCGTCGATGCCGCGGTATCCGCCGGGTTCGCCCGCGTCCCGGTCACGGCCTCCGGGCCCACCGGGGCGCCGGTCGAGACCGCGTATGCGCGGCGCGGTGAGACCGCGGTCGTCGAGATGGCCGACGTGTCGGGGCTGTGGCGACTGCGCCAGGACCAGCGGGAACCGATGACCGCGACGAGCCGCGGGCTCGGCGAGGTCGTCGCCGCAGCGCTCGACGCCGGCTGCACCCAGATCGTCATGGGCATCGGCGGCAGCGCCAGCACCGACGGCGGCGCCGGCATGGTCGCCGCCCTCGGCGCGCGGCTGCTCGACGCCTCCGGCGACGACCTGCCCGATGGCGGGGCGGCGCTGGCCGACTTGTCCCGGTTGAACCTTGGCGCCCTCCGCAGCCGGATGGAGGGCATCACCGTCACCGTCGCCTCCGACGTCGACAACCCGCTCCTCGGCGACCGCGGAGCGGCCGCGGTCTACGGTCCTCAGAAGGGTGCGTCACCGGAGCAGGTGTTGCAGCTCGACGCCGCCCTCGCCCACTGGGCCGACGTCGTCGAAGAGGTGACCGGTCGCGACGACCGGCACCATGCGGGCGCCGGCGCAGCAGGAGGGGTGGGGTTCGGTGCCGTCGCAGTGCTCGGCGCGAGCATCCGGTCCGGCATCGACCTGCTGCTCGAGCTCGTCGGCTTCGACGCGGCGCTGGAACGGCTCACTCCCGACGATCTCGTGGTCACCGGCGAGGGATCCCTTGACGAGCAGACCCTGCACGGCAAGGCCCCCGCCGGCGTGGCCGCCGCGGCGGCCGCCCGAGGCATACCCGTCGTCGCGGTCTGTGGCCGAACCACTCTCGATCCGGAACGCTTGCGCGACGCAGGAATCCACGCCGCATACGCGATCAGCGACATCGAGTCCGACCCGCAGCGCTGGTTCGACGAGGCGGCACCGTTGCTGGAGCAGATCGGTGAGCGGCTCGCCCGCGACCGGCTCCTTGCTGAGGCGGCACAGACGGGAGCGAGACCATGACCGACTACGACGTGGTGGTACGGGCGAGGCGGGCCGTGCTGCCCGACGGCGAGCGTGGCGCGGACGTCGCCGTCAAGGACGGCCGAGTCGCCGCGGTCGAGGGGCCCGGATCCGCTCTGGGTGAGCGCGCGAGCGCCGTCGCGGAGCTGGAAGCCGACGAGGTGCTGCTGCCCGG
>DATLPT010000241.1:0-22065 GCA_035535635.1 Lapillicoccus sp.
GTGCCGTCCTCCCGCGCGAACAACGAGGGCGAGGACGAGCACCTCCTCACCCTGCTCGGCCGCGGGTTCAAGGACGAGGCCATCGCGCGGTACCTGGGCTGGAGCCTCCGCACCGTGCGCCGCCGGGTGGCCCGGCTCATGGAAGAGCTCGGCGCCAAGACCCGGTTCCAGCTGGGGGCCGAGGCGGTCCGGGCCGGGCGGCTGGCCACTGCGGGGGCGGGGAGCAGCAATGGCACGGTCACCGCCGCATACCAGGGTTCGGGACCCGTACCCGCGCAGTTGGGCCGCCGGGAACGCACCGGATAGCCTCGCTGCGCGCTCGGCCGACGCGGGAAGTCGCCGGACGGGCTCGAGGCTCGAGGAGGTGCGCGGATGCCGGCCGTGGTGCTGGTTGGTGCCCAGTGGGGCGACGAGGGCAAGGGCAAGGCGACCGACCTGCTCGGCGACAGCTGCGACTACGTCGTCAAGTTCAACGGCGGCAACAACGCCGGCCACACCATCGTCATCGGCTCGGGGGAGACCGCCGAGAAGTATGCGTTGCACCTGCTCCCCAGCGGCATCCTCACCCCGACGTGCACTCCGGTCATCGGCAACGGCGTCGTCGTGGACCTCGGTGTGCTGTTCCACGAGATCGACGACCTGGAAGCGCGCGGCGTCGACACGTCGAAGCTGGTCGTCAGCGCCAACGCGCACGTGATCACGCCCTACAACCGAACCCTCGACAAGGTCGTCGAGCGATTCCTCGGATCCCGGCGGATCGGTACGACCGGGCGCGGCATCGGCCCCACCTACGCCGACAAGATGTCGCGCACCGGCATCCGCGTCCAGGACCTCTTCGACGAGAAGATCCTGGGCCAGAAGGTCGAGGCGGCGCTCGAGGTCAAGAACCAGGTCCTCGCCAAGATCTACAACCGCCGGGCCATCCTCGTCGATGAGGTGCTCGGGGAGCTCCTCTCGTACGCGGATCGACTTCAGCCCATGGTGCGTGACACCTCCCTGCTCCTCGAGCAGGCCCTCGACCGCGGTGAGACGGTCCTTCTCGAGGCCGGCCAGGCGACCTTGCTCGACGTCGACCACGGGACGTACCCGTTCGTCACCTCGTCGAACGCGACCGCCGGGGGCGCCTGCACCGGCTCCGGCATCCCGCCCACCCGCATCACCGAGGTGATCGCGATCCTCAAGGCCTACACGACCCGCGTCGGCGAGGGCCCTTTCCCCACCGAGCTGTTCGACGACCACGGCGAGTTCCTGCGCAAGACGGGTGCCGAGTACGGCACCACGACCGGACGCCCGCGCCGATGTGGCTGGCTCGACACCGTGATCGGGCGCTTTGCCACCCGCATCAACGGCGTCACCGACTTCGTCGTCACCAAGCTCGACGTCCTCACCGGCCTCGACACCGTCCCGGTCTGCGTCGCCTACGACGTCGACGGCGCCCGTCACGACGAGATGCCGATGAGCCAGACCGACTTCCACCACGCCAGGCCCGTCTACGAGGAGATGCCGGGTTGGTGGGAGGACATCTCCGAGTGCCGCACCTTCGCCGAGCTGCCGCCCAACGCCCAGCGCTACGTCGAGCGGGTCGAGCAGCTGGTCGGCGCTCGCGTCTCCGGCGTCGGCGTCGGTCCCGGCCGCGATGCCATCATCGAGCGCCACGACATGCGTCCCGTCCGTGGCCGAGCCGTCGCGTGAGCGACGCGGCCCCCGGCCCCGCGCGAGCCGGATACCACATCCAGCCAAACCGCGGCTGGATCAACGATCCCAACGGCATGCTCTACCGCGACGGCCGCTGGCACGTGTTCTTCCAGCACAACCCGACCGGCGCGTTCCACACCGACATCCACTGGGGCCATGTCTCGAGCGACGACCTCGTCTCGTGGCGCGAACACCCCGTGGCCTTCGCGCCCACGCCCGACGGTCCCGACCGGGGCGGCTGTTGGAGCGGCGTATGCGTCGACCTGGGCGGCCGCGTCGCCGCCGTCTACACCGGTATCGTCACCGACTCCGTCGACAGCACGGTGTGCATCCGGTATGCGTCGGACCCGGATCTCGACCTTTGGTCGGATCCCGTTGCCGTGGCGACGCTTCCGCCGCTCCCGCCCGGTGAGACGCAGGTTCGCGAGATGCGCGACCCGTTCCTCTTCCACGTGGGCGGTCGGCGCTGGGCCCTCCTGGGCGCCGGCCTGGCCGACGGCACGCCGGCCCTGCTCCTCTGGTCGTGCGACGACCTCGAGACGTGGCGGTTCGAGCGGGTCTGGCTCACTCTCGAGGACCCGCTCCTGGCGTCCGCCGCGTCCGCCGAGATCTGGGAGTGCCCGCAGCTCGTCGAGGTCGACGGGGCCTGGGCGCTGCTCCTCTCCACCTGGCGCGACAACCGGCTCGAGGGCACCGTGGCGGCGGTCGGGTCGCTGGGCAGCGCCCCTGACGGCACGCCCGACATGTCGGTGCGGGCCTGCCGTCCGGTCGACGACGGGCGGTCCTTGTACGCGCCGCAGGTGGGCGTCGATCCCGACGGCCCGTGGCTACTCGGCTGGGTCATGCAGGTCGGTGCACCTCTCGACGCGCCGGAGGACGCCGTGGCCGGCTGCCTGACGCTGCCGCGACGCCTGAGCGTCGCCGAGGATGTCCTGCTCTGCCGGGTCGATCCCCACCTGACGGCATTGGTTGGTGAGTCGATCGCGGTCGACGACGACGGGACCCTCCCCGCCTACGCGCACGTCGCCGCCGGCCAGGACGCGGTCACCGTGCGCGGCACCGAGCTCTCGGTGACGCTGCCGCCCGGTGGCGAGGCGTGGCTCGACGGCGAGGTGCTCGAGGCCTACGGGCCGGACATGCCGCCGCGCACCTACCGCGATCCCGGCACCGCTGCCTGGCGCCTCGCGGGCGACCGGGGTGCAGCCACGGTTCGCTCGGTCGCTGAAAACCGGAACGGCAAGCGAGGCGTCAGCGCAGGATCGTCATCCGGTGCGCCGCCCGGGTGAGGGCGACGTAGAGCCCGCGGACCCCACCCGGCGACTCCGCGACGATCGCCTCCGGGTCCACGACGACGGTTGCGTCGTACTCCAGACCCTTGGCCGACATCGGGTCGGTGACCACGACGCGGCTATCCGGGCTCACCCCGAACGGCGCAAGGACCGGGGCGTGGGTCGACGGGGTGATCACCGCGACCGAGCCCTCGACCTCCTCGAGGAGCCGCTCGACCGTGTCGGCGACCGACGGATACACAGCAGCGCCGAGTTCGCCGACGACCGGCTCGACGCCGGTCTCCCGCACCGCCTTCGGGATGTCGGCATCGGGCACGCTGCGCCGGATGACGGCGGCGGCGTAGTCGAAGATCTCGCGCGCGTTGCGGTAGTTGGTGTCCATGTGGAAGAGCCGGCGCGGCTGCGTCCCGAAGGCCTCCTCGCGCGCCACGGCGGACTCGGTGGCGTCCGGCCAGGAGCTCTGCGCGGCGTCCCCTACGACCGTCCATGACGCATACCGACCACGTCGCCCGAGCATCCGCCACTGCATCGGGGAGAGGTCCTGCGCCTCGTCGACGAGGACGTGGGCGTACTCCTCGGAGCGCCCGATTCGCCCCTGTAGCAAGCGTTCTCGCGCGTCAGTCGGAGCGAGGATGTATGCGGGTTCGGCTCGTTCCGGGCGCGCCCGGCCGCCAATCTCGGTGACGCCGTGGGCCGCGAGGTCGTCCAGCTCCTCGATCTCGTAGAAGCCCCGTTCCTCGCGCGGCTGGTCCTGAACCGGTCCAAGCCGCGCCGCGAGATCGTCGACGAGAGCGACGTCGGCCACGGACCAGGTTCCCGTCTCCAGTGCGAGCCGCATCGACGTGAGCACTTCGACGGTCTCCTCGGTTTCGAGGATTCCCTTTGCGTAGCGCGCCAAGCGCTCCTCGTCGGCGAGCCAGAGGAGCACCTCGCGAGGGTCGAGCTGAGGCCACCACGCGTCGAGGAACGCCTCGACGTCCAGGTGGTCCGCGAACCGGCCGATGAACTCCTCGTGCTCGACCGCACCGCTCTGCCGGAAGGCGGCGTCGGCGAGCAGCTGGACCACCGTGTCGCGCGCCAGGTTGCGCTGATGCTGCCGCAGCGCTCGGGAGCGCACCTGGTCAAGCGTCTGGCGGGGAAGGCGGACGGCGTAGCCCGCGACGAACGCCCGGAACTCCTCCGGGCCGTCGGGCACGGCGTCGTGCACAGCGCGCGACAACACCTGCCGGATCCGGAGGCTGCCCTTGATCCTGGCGGCGTCCGGGGTATCGAGGCGCTCGGTGCTCACCACGTCGACGACGTCGCCGAGGGAGCGCAGCGTCACGGTGTCCTCGCCCAGGGAGGGGAGCACCCGCTCGATATAGGACGTGTAGGCGGCGGACGGCCCCACCACGAGGATCCCGCCGGACTCGTAGCGGCGCCGGTCGCTGTAGAGGAGGTATGCGGCCCGGTGCAGGGCGACCACGGTCTTGCCGGTGCCGGGCCCGCCCGTGATCTCGGTGACGCCCCGCGCGCTGGCCCGGATGGCCTCGTCCTGGTGGCGCTGGATCGTCGCGACGATGTCACGCATCTGGGGGCCGCGGGCGCGAGTGAGCGCGGCCATGAGCGCCCCGTCACCGACGACAACCAGATCCGCTGGCGCCTCGGCCACCATGAGGTCGTCCTCGATGCCGACGACGTCGGATCCCTTGCACCGCAGCACTCTCCGCCGGAGCACGCCCATCGGCTCGACCGGCGTGGCCCGGTAGAACGGGGAGGCGGCCGGAGCCCGCCAGTCGATGACCAGCGGTTCGTAGTCGTCGTCACGCACGCCGAGCCGGCCGATGTAGCGGACCTCGCGCTCCGGGCCCCCGTCGCGGTCGGCCGATGGGGGATGGTCGATATCGAGCCGGCCGAAGACGAGCCCTTCGTACTGGCTCTCCAGCGCGTTGCGCCGGCGGGCCGCGTGGAAGACGAGGGCGTCGCGCTCGAACAGGCCCGTCATCTCCTCCTCCCGGGCGGCCCCCACGCGGTCGGTCCGGCCCCGGGCCAGGCCGTCGGCCTCGACGAGGCCGGCGCGCTCGCCGGCCTTCGCCAGCTCCGTGTAGACGAGGTCGACGTGCGCCTGTTCGACCGCGATCTCGTCAGCAACGAGGACCGACGTGGAGTCCGCCCTGCTGTCCGAACCGGTCACACACTCCGCCTGCCGAGTCGCGATGTGGGCGTCTCGTCGATGCCGCGACGGAGTCGCTGCGTTGAGCCGCCTCGTTGGGAACGAGCAAGTCTAGTCCGGGTACGGAGGTGCGGCCGCCAGCCGTCCGCCTACTGGCGCGTCGTCGGTTCGGCGGGAACCCGCATACCGAGCAGGGACCGGGGGCTCGTCGCGGCTAGAGCCAGCCGCGGTGCGCGGCCTGGACCCCGGCCTGGAAGCGGGTCTGCGCGTCGAGGCGCTCCATGAGGTGCCGGACCCGCCGCTCGACGGTGCGCTGTGAGAAATCGGTCTGCCGCGCGATCGCGGCGTCGGTCACACCGGCCGCCATGAGGCGCAGGACCTGGGCGTCCCGGCCGTCCAGCTCGCCCTCGGCGTCGTCGCCGATCGGCGTTCCGAGCTGCCAGAACCGCTCGAACACCTTCAGTCCCGCGGCCACCGCGCCTCGGGCGTGCCCCTTCATGCCCTGGGGGCCCCTGCCTTCCCCGCTCCACTCGACGACGCACGTGGCGTCGTCGACGATAACGACGCTGAGCGGGAGGTTAGAGATCGACCGCTGGACCTCGCCGCCGTCCCGCCGGGCGGAGAGTGCGGTGAGAGCGCCGGGCATCTCGAGGACCTGGGTGTCCCAGACGGTGAACATGTCGACCCGCCGCCCACCCGCCCCGATGGTGGGTTCGCGGTGGGAGGGGAGGGGCGAGGCCATCAGCTCGAGGGTTCGTGCGGTCATCCCCCGCAGGCACCTGACCCCAGACTCGGCGAGCGCGACCGCCTCGTTGGTGGCCCGGCCGACGTGCTCGAGGTCGGTGAGGATCTCGAGGGGCCCGCGCTCGTCGTCGTCGACGACTCGGGACGCGTTGTAGATGCGGGAGAGGCCGTCGGCCGCCGCTCGGGCCGCGCCGGCCCGACGCTCGAGGCTGAGCGCGTGCTGGTTGAGCGCGGTCAGGGGAGGCGGAACCTCGATGGCGCCGCCGGCACGCAGCACGACGAGCCCGTGCTCGGCCAACATCTGCAGCGCCGGGTCCAGCCGGGACGCTGGAAGGCCCTGCGCGAGCAACAGCTCGCGGGTGGCGCGAGGCATGCGGATCACCGACAGGTAGACCCGCGTGGAGTCGTCGTTCGCCGACTCGAGCCATGCGAAAGCGGGCGTATCAGCGTCCGGCTCGCGCCCGACTGCGACGGCCATGTCGGGTATGTCCGGCACGGAAAGTCCCTCCCGTCCCTCTGACACCCCCGAAGTGCTGGCGGAATTCCGCCACTGACTCTACTCCGACACCAGACCCCTTTACTCCGGCGCGCATGTTTGCCATTGTGGGCCGTGTCGGTTGCGATCGACATTGCTCCGCTGCCGCGGGTCCCCCTCCCAGCGGCGCGGTGCGAGAAGCGCGGTGTTCCCGGGTGATTGTCCCCCCTGCCTCCCGGGAGCACCGCGCAGCGCATTTCTGGTGGTGACGGGCTGCTCCCGTCCGATGGACCCGGCGTCTCGGCCGTGACGGTTCCCCTAGGGTGGGCGCCGTGGCCGGCTGGGTAGTCCTCGTCCTCGGCTCCGGAGCCCGCGAGCACGCCCTCGTCCGGGCGCTCGCCGCCGACGAGGGGGTCGACGCCGTCGTGGCCGCGCCCGGCAATCCCGGCATCGACACCATCGCCCGCTGCGAGCCGCTCGCCGACGTCACCGACGCCGCCGCCGCCCTCGACATCGCCACCCGCCTCGACGTCGATCTGGTCGTCATCGGCCCCGAGGCGCCCCTCGTCGCCGGCGTAGCCGATGTCCTGCGGGACGGTGGATTCCTCGTGTTCGGCCCCTCCGCCGCGGCCGCCCAGCTCGAGGGCAGCAAGTCCTTCGCCAAGGAGGTCATGGCCGCCGCGAACGTCCCCACCGCCCGCGCGCACGTCTGCACCACTCCCGACGAGGTCGACAGCGCGCTCGACGACCTCGGCTCGCCGCACGTCGTCAAGGACGACGGCCTCGCCGCCGGCAAGGGCGTCGTGGTCACCGACGACCTCGACGAGGCCCGGGCCCACGCGGCGACCTGCCTCGCCAAACCGGGCGGCCGGGTCGTCGTCGAGGAGTACCTCGACGGCCCCGAGGCCTCGGTCTTCTGCGTCACCGACGGCACGACCGTCCTCGCCCTGCCACCGGCCCAGGACTTCAAGCGCGTCGGCGACGGCGACGAGGGCCCGAACACCGGCGGCATGGGCGCGTACTCGCCCCTCGACTGGGCCCCCGCCGACCTCGCCTCGCTCGTCGTCGCCCGGATCGCCCAACCGACGATCGACGAGATGCGCCACCGCGGCACTCCCTTCGTCGGCGCCTTCTACGTCGGGCTCGCCCTCACCTCCCGGGGTCCGCGCGTCGTCGAGTTCAACGCCCGCTTCGGCGATCCCGACGGCCAGGCGTCCCTCGCCCGGTTGCGAACCCCGCTCGGCACGCTGCTCCACGCCGCCGCCGAGGGCCGCCTCGACGAGGTCGGCTCCCTCCGCGTCGACCCGGCGTATGCGGTCACGGTGGTGATCGCGTCCCAGGGTTACCCGGCCGCCCCGCGAACCGGCCGGCCCATCGCCGGCGTCGACGCCGCCGAAGCCACCTCGCCCGACGTCTACGTCCTCCACGCCGGCACGTCCCGCGACGCCGACGGCCTGCTGGTCTCCTCGGGCGGTCGCGTCCTGAACGTCGTCGCCACGGCCCCGACCCTCGTGGAGGCGCGCGACGCCGCATACCGAGCCGTCGAGGAGATCCAGCTCGAGGGCAGCCACTTTCGCACCGACATCGCTCTGGCCGCCGCCGTCGGAGAGGTCGCCATCGGATGAGCGCCCCCGAAGTGCCCGGTTACACCCACGTCTACTCCGGCAAGGTCCGCGACCTGTATGCGCCGGACGACGCCCCCGACGACCGGCTCCTCCTGGTCGCGTCCGACCGGATCTCGGCCTTCGACTACGTGCTCGACACGCCGATCCCCGACAAGGGCGCCGTCCTGACCCAGCTCAGCCTGTGGTGGTTCGACCGGCTCTCCGACATCGTGCCGAACCACCTCGTCTCCACCGACGTCCCGGTGGAGGTCGCCGGGCGGGCCGTCCTCTGTCGCCGCCTGGAGATGGTCCCGGTCGAGTGCATCGCCCGTGCGTACCTCACCGGCGGCGGCCTCGAGGAGTATGCGCGAATGGGGTCGGTCTCCGGAGTGCCACTCCCTCTGGGGCTGGTCGACGGCGACCGACTCCCCGAACCGGTCTTCACCCCGACCACCAAGGCGCCCATGGGCGAGCACGACCTCCCGATGACCGCGGCGCAGGTCGCGGACGTAGTCGGACCCGACCTTGCGGCCCGGGCCGACCTCCTCACCCGCCGAATCCTGGCCCGTGGCAACGAGATCGCCGCCGACCGAGGGATTCTCATCGCCGACACGAAGGTCGAGTTCGGCCTGGACCGGTCGACGGGCATACCGGATCTCGTCCTCGCCGACGAGGTGCTCACGCCGGACTCGTCCCGGTTCTGGCCGGCCGACGAGTGGGAGCCCGGACACCCGCAGCCGTCGTTCGACAAGCAGTTCGTCCGCGACTGGCTCACCTCGCCGGCCAGCGGCTGGGACCGCCGTTCCGGCCGGCCACCGCCACCCCTGCCCGACGACGTGATCGACCGGACTCGTGCCAAGTACGTCGACGCGTACGAGCGGCTGACCGGTCGGCCGTTCGGCTGACCGGCCTCGATAGCCTTGCCGCCCATGGGACGCATCGTCGTCGACGTCATGCTCAAACCCGAGATCCTCGACCCTCAGGGGCAGGCCGTCGCCGGTGCGCTGCCGCGCCTGGGCTTCGACCGGATCACCGACGTCAGGCAGGGCAAGCGGTTCGTCCTCACCGTGGATGGTGACGTGACGGAGCAGCACCTCACCCGGGCCAGGGAGGCGGCCGAGACGCTCCTGTCCAACCCGGTCATCGAGGACGTGGTCGCCGTCACGGCGGAGGCCGACGCGTGAGGATCGGCGTCGTCACCTTCCCCGGTTCGCTCGACGACCGTGACGCCGCGAGAGCGGTCCGAGCCGTCGGCGCCGAGGCGGTCGCGCTCTGGCACGCCGACCGGACCCTCCGGGACGTCGACGCGGTGATCCTGCCGGGTGGCTTCTCGTACGGCGACTACCTGCGCTGCGGGGCCATCGCCCGGTTCGCGCCGGTGATGGAGGAGCTCGTTCCGGCCGCGCAGGGCGGGCTGCCAGTGCTCGGGATCTGCAACGGGTTTCAGATCCTCTGCGAGTCGCACTTGCTCCCCGGGGCGCTGATCCGCAATGACCACCGCAAGTTCGTCTGCGTCGACCAGAAGCTCCGCGTGGAGAACACCTCGACCACCTGGACCTCGGACCTCGAGCTCGGCAGCCACATCCGGATCCCGCTCAAGAACGGCGAGGGCGGGTTCGTCGCGGACGTCCCGACGCTGGAGCGGCTCGAGGGTGATGGTCGAATCGTCTTCCGGTATGCGGGCAAGAACCCCAACGGCTCCTACCGCGCCATCGCGGGCATCACCAACGAGCGCGGAAACGTCGTCGGGCTCATGCCGCACCCCGAGCACGCGATCGAGGAGGGCTTCGGCCCGTCGACCGACGGACTGGCGTTCTTCACGTCCGTGCTGAGCCGGGTCGCCGCGTGACCGTCGTCAGTCGCGTCGACACGGTCGAGTCGGCCGCGGCCGGTGGCGACGCCGTCCAGCCGTGGCGCGAGCTCGGCCTCAAGGAGGACGAGTACGACAACATCCGCGAGATCCTCGGCCGCCGACCGACCTCGGCCGAGCTCGCCATGTACTCCGTCATGTGGTCCGAGCACTGCTCCTACAAGTCGTCCAAAATCCACTTCGCACTCTGGGGCGAGAACACCACTGACGCGATGCGCGAGAAGCTCCTCGTCGGCATCGGCGAGAACGCGGGCGTGGTGGACATCGGCGACGGATGGGCGGTCACGTTCAAGGTCGAGTCGCACAACCACCCGTCGTACGTCGAGCCGTACCAGGGCGCCGCCACCGGCGTCGGCGGGATCGTCCGCGACATCATGTCGATGGGCGCCCGGCCGATCGCGGTGATGGACCCGCTCCGGTTCGGCAACCTCCACCACCCCGACACGCTGCGCGTGCTGCCGGGGATCGTCGCGGGCATCGGCGGCTACGGCAACTGCCTGGGGCTGCCGAACATCGGGGGCGAGGTCGTCTTCGACGAGTGCTACCAGGGAAATCCATTGGTCAACGCCCTCTGCGTCGGCGCGATGCGTATCGAGGACATCCACCTTGCGTCGGCCCGGGGTGCCGGGAACAAGGTGGTCCTCTTCGGCGCCAAGACCGGCGGCGACGGAATCGGTGGGGTCTCCGTGCTGGCCTCGGAGACGTTCGACGAGGGCGGTCCGACGAAGCGTCCGTCGGTGCAGGTCGGCGACCCGTTCGCCGAGAAGGTCCTCATCGAGTGCTGCCTGGAGCTCTACGCCGCCAAGGTGGTAGCCGGCATACAGGATCTCGGTGGTGCCGGGTTGTCCTGCGCCACAAGCGAACTGGCGTCCAATGGCGACGGCGGTATGCGGGTCGAGCTCGACCTCGTGCCGTTGCGAGACGCTTCCCTCCGGCCCGAGGAGATCCTCATGTCGGAGTCGCAGGAGCGGATGATGGCGGTGGTCGAGCCACAGCACCTCGACCGGTTCCTCGAGATCACCGACCGGTGGGACGTCGAGGCCACCGTGATCGGCGAGGTCACCGACGGAGACCGGTTGGTCATCACCTGGCACGGCGAGACCATCGTCGACGTCCCGCCGCGGTCGGTGGCCCACGACGGTCCGGTCTACCAGCGGCCGCTAGGGAGACCCGCATACCTGGATGCCTTGCAGCAGAACGAAACTCGAGGGCTCGAGCGACCGGTGACTGGCCAGCAGCTGCGCGCCACCCTGCTCACACTGCTCGGCAGCCCGAACCTCTGCGACAAGTCCTGGGTGACCAAGCAGTACGACCGGTACGTCATGGGCAACACCGCGCTCGCCATGCCCGACGACGCGGGCGTGGTCCGCGTCGACGAGGAAACCGGACGCGGTGTCGCCATCTCCACGGACTGCAACGGCCGGTTCGCCAAGCTGGACCCTTATGCCGGTGCGCAGCTCGCACTGGCTGAGGCCTACCGCAACGTCGCGACGGCGGGCGCCGTGCCGCTGGCCGTCACCGACTGCCTCAACTTCGGGTCACCGGAGGACCCCGGGGTGATGTGGCAGTTCCGCGAGGCGGTTCGCGGAATTGCCGAGGGGTGCAAGGCGCTCGGGATCCCCGTCACCGGTGGGAACGTGTCGTTCTACAACCAGACCGGGGACATCGCGATCCATCCCACGCCGGTCGTCGGGGTGCTCGGCGTGATGGAGGACGTGACGACGCGGACGTCGACCGGGTTCCAGACCGACGGGTCACCGGTGTTCCTGCTGGGAACGACGCGCGCCGAGCTGGACGGGTCGGAGTGGGCGCACGTCGTCCACCGGCACCTCGGCGGCCGGCCGCCATCCTACGACCTCGACCACGAGCAGCGGCTGGCCGGCGTGCTGACGACGGCGGCCCGAGAGGGGTACCTCGACGCCGCCCATGACCTCTCCGAGGGCGGCCTGGCGCAAGCGCTGGCCGAGTCGGTGCTGCGCCATGGGGTGGGAGTTCGGGTGTCTGTGAAGCACGTGCACGAGGACCCGTTCGTCGCGCTCTTCTCGGAGTCGGCCGGGCGCGTGCTCGTGTCGGCGGTTCCGGGCTCTGAGGACGATCTGCTCGCCCTGGTCGAGGACGCGGGCGTGCCCACCGTGCGCATCGGCACCGTCGACACATCCGTCGACGGCCTGATCGTGGACCACCTCTTCGAGGCCGACCTCGTCGAGCTGCGCGACCGGCATACCGGAACCCTGCCCGCCGTCTTCGGCCCTTAGATGGGCGACCGTCAGCGGAGGTGCCACCGGCCGAGGTCGGGCGGCGCCGGGGACTCCTCCGCCTCGTGCTCCGTGAACGGTCGGGCGCCGGCGACCATCCGCTCCACCTCGTCCGCGTGCCGGGCGCCCGCGGGGAACGGCATACTAGAGACGCCCCGCCGGACCGCCGCCACGTCCAGCGGAGCGCTGCTCGCCGCGACCACCGAGTTGCCGAACCGGCGTCCGCGCATCACCTCCGACGTCGCCACGACGAGCCGGTCCGCATAGCCCGCCGCCGCCACCGTGGCCAGCACCCGCCCCAGAAAGAGCCGCCGGGGTTCGTCCGCGACGTTCATCAGTACCACCCCGGTCGGCCGCAGCACCCGCCGGACGTCGGCCAGGAACCCCACCGTCGTGACCGACGCCGGCATCCGCCCTCCCGCGAACGCGTCCACTACCACGACGTCGGCACTCCCGTCGGCCAGTCCACGCATACCCGTGGCGCCGTCGAGCGACCGCACCCGGATCCGGTGCCGCCTCGGCAGCGGCATCTCGCGGCGGACCATCTCGGTGACCTCGACGTCGGGCTCGAGCACCACCTGCGTCGAACCGGGTCGCACCGCCTCTACCCAGCGCGGGAAGGTCAGCCCGGCGCCGCCCACATGGGTCACGGCCAGCGGCCCGGGCGGCAGCGAACCCACCACCAGCGCGAAGTGCTGGACATACTCGAAGACCAGCAGCAACGGATCCGCGGGCTGCACGTACGACTGCGGCGTCCCGTCCACGACGACCGTGACGCCCCCGTAGCCGTCCCGGTCGAGCCGGACCCGATCACCCACCGGACGTGTCCAACAGGACCTCTCGCTGCTCTCCGAACCGCACGAACCCGAGACCGCGCAGGATCGGCGCCGACGTCTCGACGCGGCCCAGGCTGAGCCCGAGCGTCGCTCCGGCCGCGCGAGCGAGCCGCAGCCGCTCGGCCAGCACGGCGCGGTACGCTCCGCGTCCCCGAAGATCGGTATGCGTCGCCCCGCCCCCCAGCCGAGCCACCCGTCCGGCCAGGGTCCAGCCACCGGTCCCCGCGGGCCGGCCGTCGACGTACGACACGAGCCGCCCGACCGTGCCTTCCCGCCGGCCGGTGCGCAGCTCCTCCAGCTCCGCCGCGATCTGCTCGTGGCTGGGGCTCCCACCACCGAACGCATCTGTGCTCACTACATGTGCGTCCCGAAGGGTTGCCTCGTCGGTGACCTCCCGAACCGTGACCTCCGGCGGCACACCGAAGTCCGGCAGGCCGTCGGCGATGGGCAGCCCCAGCACGTCGAGCGTGGTGTCCACGACCGCGCCGCGTCGGAGCAGTTCGGCCTCCAGGTCGGCCGGCTCGGCCCCGTCCGAAAGCCGCCAGCTGAGCCGCCACTGGCCCCAACCCGCGGCTAGCTCGACCACCTCGTCGACGAGGTCGTCCGCCGGTCGACGCGAGCCGAAGACCCGTACCAGCACCGGCAGCTCCATGTAGTCCGGCGGGACCACGGCGAGGAACTCGTCGGTCCGCTGATGCACGCTGCCCCGCGGCACCCACACCCAGTGGTTGGCGGCGGCGAGGACCTGCTCCGCGGTCCACGGGTCGTTCGGCATCCGGGTAGCGTGGCACGGTGCGCTTTGGCCTGGCGATCCTCCCGGAGCGACCCTGGTCCGAGGCCGAGCGACAGTGGCGGACCGCCGAGGAGCTCGGGTTCGACCACGCGTGGACCTACGACCACCTCGTGTGGGCGGGGCTCCCGGAGTCGCCTTGGTACGGAACCACGCCCACCCTCACCGCGGCGGCGCTCGTGACCTCGGGCATCGCCCTCGGCACCTTCGTCAGCTCGCCGAACTACCGGCACCCGGCCGTCTTCTATCGCGACGTCCAGTCGCTCGACGACGTCTCCGGCGGCCGCTTCCTCCTCGGCATCGGCAACGGTGCGGACCTCGACTCGGGGATCCTGGGCGGCCCGGCGTTGTCGAGCCGCGAGCGGGTGGACCGGTTCCAGGAGTTCGCCCGGCTCCTGCTCCGGTTGCGCGACGACGACCACGTGACGAGCGAGGGGCGCTGGTTCTCGACGCACGACATGCGCACGCTGCCGCGGGTGAACAGTGTGCCGGTCCTGGTCGCCGGGAACGGCCCGCGCTCCGTACGCTTCGCCGCGCACCACGGCGACGGCTGGATCACGACCGGCCCGATGAGGTCGGCCGGTCTCGACGCCTGGTTGGACGGCCTCGACACGTCGCGGACCATGCTCGACGAGGCGCTCGCGGAAGCGGGCCGCGACGTCGACGCATACCCCAGGTACGTCAACCTCGACTCCTCCCCGGCGTACTCGCTGTCCTCGCCGGAGACGTTCGCCGACCTGGTGCGACGGGTCGGGGACCTCGGCTTCACCGACGTCATCTCGCACTGGCCGCGGGCCAGCGACCCGTACGCCGGTGATGAAGGGACGCTGGAAACCGTTGCCACCAAAGTGATCCCGGAACTGAGGACATGGCCGGCCGCCGGCGGGTAGACCCAGTCGATGGTCACGAGGCGCTCCAGGCATGCCGGTCGTCGCCGGACCTGTCCCGCGTGGCCCGGCCGGTCCTGGCCACCGCGGTGCGGTACACGCTCGAGGAGCTGGCCGCCCGGCATCCGGGGCGATCGGTCGAGGTCCGCGTACCGCCGCACGGCGCCGTCCAATGCCTCGAGGGCCCGGCCCACAAGCGGGGCACCCCACCGAACGTGGTCGAGACCGACGCGCCGACCTGGCTCGCGCTGGTGATGGGCACCGAGGACTGGACGGACGCGGAAGTGGCCGGACGCGTCCGGGCATCGGGGCTGCGGGCCGACCTGTCCGCATACCTGCCGATGTCCGGGGTCTGACCGCTGGCTTACGCTGGCGAGGTGAGACCGGCACCACCGCGCACCCCCAACTACCTGCGGTTCATCGTCACCGGGGCGATCGTCGGGTTTCTCGGTGGCGCGAGCTTCGCGCTGGTCGGCGAGTCGGCGCCGGACTACTCAGCTGCCTCCCAGATCGGGTTCTTCGGGGTGATGTTCGCCGGCATCGGCGCGCTGCTCGCGGGCCTCCTCGCGGTGCTGCTGGAGCGCGGATCCTGACCTCCCCTATGGGAGAATGACGGTGTGGCGCGTGGCGACGGACGGCTCTCGCACGACCTGAACCCGCTCGACAAGGGCCCCCAGGACGCCTGTGGCGTCTTCGGTGTCTGGGCCCCCGGCGAGGACGTCGCCAAGCTCACCTACTTCGGCCTGTATGCGTTGCAGCACCGCGGGCAGGAGTCCGCCGGCATCGCTACGGCGGACGGCGACAAGATCCTCGTCTACAAGGACATGGGCCTGGTCAGCCAGGTCTTCGACGAGTCGGCACTAGCGTCGCTGCGGGGGCACATCGCGGTGGGGCACACGCGGTACTCGACGACCGGTGGATCCACCTGGGAGAACGCCCAACCGACCCTCGGCGGTCTCGGCGACACATCAGTTGCGTTGGCGCACAACGGAAACCTCATCAACACCATGGAGCTGCGCGACCTCGTCACCGAGCAGCTCGGATCGTCCGCGGGCAAGCGCGGCGAGCTCGGGCGCGGCAACACCTCGGACACGGCGCTGGTCACGACGCTCCTCGCGGCCGACCCGGACCGGCCTATCGAGACGGCGGCGCTCGACGTGCTGCCGCTGCTCCACGGCGCGTTCTGCTTCGTGTTCATGGACGAGAACACGTTGTATGCGGCACGCGACCCCCACGGGGTGCGTCCCCTGGCCCTCGGCCGGCTCGAACGCGGCTGGGTGGTGGCGTCGGAGACCGCGGCGCTCCAGACCATTGGTGCGTCGGTGGTACGCGAGATCGAGCCGGGCGAGCTGGTGGCGATCGACCAGCACGGGCTGCGGTCGCACCGGTTCGCGCCGGCGCAGCCGAAGGGGTGCGTGTTCGAGTACGTCTATCTGGCCCGGCCCGACGCCGTCATCGCCGGCCGCGTCGTCCACGAGGCGCGCGTCGAGATGGGCCGCCAGCTGGCGCGCGAGCACCCGGTCTACGCGGACCTCGTCATCGGGGTGCCGGAGTCGGGAGTGCCGGCGGCGGTGGGGTACTCGCAGGAGGCCGGCATCGCATACGGGCAAGGCTTCGTGAAGAACGCCTATGTGGGGCGGACCTTCATCCAGCCGTCCCAGACGCTGCGGCAGCTGGGCATCCGGCTCAAGCTGAACGCCCTGGAGCACACCATCCGCGGCAAGCGACTGGTCGTCGTGGACGACTCCATCGTGCGCGGCAACACGCAGCGGGCGCAGATCCGGATGCTGCGGGAGGCCGGCGCCAAAGAGGTACACGTGCGGATCTCGTCGCCGCCGGTGCAGTGGCCGTGCTTCTACGGGATCGACTTCGCGACGCGCGCGGAGCTCATCGCCACGGGGCTCGGCGTGGAGGAGATCCGGGCATCGATCGGGGCCGACTCGCTGGGGTACATCTCCGAGGAGGGCATGGTCGCGGCGACCGGGCAGCCGCGACGGGAGCTGTGCACGGCCTGCTTCACGGGGTCCTACCCGATCGAGCTGCCGGAGGACGGCCGGATCGGCAAGCATGTCCTGGAGACGCTGCCGATCACGGTTCGGACCGGCCACGATTCGTCCATCGACCTCCTCGCCCTCAACCCCTAGCCCCCGGCTTCCCCCTCGGTTGGAGGTATATGCGAGCGCTCTAGCGCTCTCAGCACCCTCCACCGGATATCCACAGGGGCCGCCCGACGGCGTCGGGGCGGCTCGGTTGAGGCCAGCCTTTCTCCATGAGCCCGCGTCGACGTTCCCCGACGGGGCTGGCACGCGCTCGAGACGTGGCCGAATCGCGTGACGGCGTCATCAGCCGCCGCGAGCTGAGCGCCCTGGGGCTAGACCGTTTCGCGGTGCGCGACATGGTGGCAGCGGGCCGCTGGCGAGTTCTCGGTCGGCAGTCGATTTGCGTGCACACCGGCGAACTGTCCGATCTGGCCCAGTGGTGGCGAGCGGTGATCAACCTTGGACAGGGGATCGTCGCCCTGGACGGCGTGACGGCGCTCATCGCTGCGGGTGCTCGCAATCTCAATTCGTGTGAGATTCACGTGTCCGTCCGGCATGCGAGTCGGCCTCTGCCCCTTCCCGGCGTTCGCGTTCATCAGGTGCGGGGCTGGGACCGGCGAGACGTGATCTCCGCCGGCATTCCTCGCACCCGGCCGGAAGTGGCGGCGATCAGAGCCGCGCACTGGGCAGTGTCCGACCGGCAGGCTGCACTGTTCCTCTGCGTCGCGGTGCAGCAACGGCTCGTTTCGGTAACGGCTCTCCAGCACGCCGCTGCTCGCATCACCGGCCGGCGTCGTCGCGCGCTCGTGCCCCGGATCGTGGCTGACCTCGTCGATGGCGCTCATTCGCTCGGCGAGCTGGACTTCGCCGCCCTCTGCCGCGACCGAGGACTGCCTGAACCGGACCGGCAGGCCGTTCGAGATGGGCCTCGCGGCAAGGTTTACCTCGACGTCAGATGGGACGCGCTGAAGCTCGTCGTCGAGATCGACGGCTCGCAGCACACCCAAGGCCTCAGCGTCGCCACCGACAACCTCCGTGCAAACGCCGTCGCCCTCCGCGGCGACACCGTCCTGCGCATCGACCTGGTCGGGCTGCGCGTGTTCCAGACCGCCTTCATGGACCAGATCTGTGAGGCACACCGCATCCTGGGTGGTGGACGTGTGGCCTGATGGAGAGCCCTGCGAGCGCTAGAGCGCTCGGATATACCTCCATCGGAGGTCAGTAGGGTGGCGCGGTGAGCGAGCCGATCACGTATGCGGATGCGGGGGTCGACGTCGAAGCCGGCGACAAGGCGGTCGAGCTCATGAAGGACTCGATCCGGCGCGCCCAGCGGCCGGAGGTCCTCGGCGGTCTCGGCGGCTTCGCCGGCCTGTTCGACGCCAGCCGCCTGACTCGGATGACGCGGCCGGTCCTCGCCACATCCACCGACGGCGTCGGCACCAAGGTGGCCATCGCCCAGGCCGTCGACAAGCACGACACCATCGGCTACGACCTCGTCGGCATGGTCGTCGACGATCTCGTCGTCTGTGGAGCGGAACCGCTCTACCTCACCGACTACATCGCCAGCGGCAAGGTCGTCCCGGAGCGGATCGCCGAGATCGTCGGCGGCATCGCCAAGGCGTGCGAAGCGACCAATACCGCCCTCATCGGTGGCGAGACCGCCGAGCACCCCGGCCTGCTCGACCCCGACGAGTACGACCTCGCCGGCGCCGCCACCGGCGTCGTCGAGTACGACGCGCTCCTCGGACCTCACCGCGTCACGTCAGGAGACGTGATCGTCGCCCTGGCCTCCAGCGGCTTGCACTCCAACGGCTACTCGCTCGTCCGACGCGTCATCGGCAACACCGGCTGGAGCCTCGACCGACACGTCGACGAGTTCGGCCGCACCCTCGGCGAGGAGCTGCTCGAACCCACCCGCCTCTACTCCGGCCCGGTCCTCGACCTCGTCCGGCGCCCTGACCTGGAGGTCCACGCCCTCAGCCACATCACCGGTGGCGGGCTGGCGGCCAACCTCGCCCGGGTCCTCCCGAAACACACGCTCGCGACGCTGTACCGCGAGACCTGGACCCCGCCCCCCGTCTTCACGACGATCCAGCGCCTCGGCCGCGTCCCCCGCGACGACCTCGAGCGCACCTTCAACCTGGGCGTCGGCTTTCTCGCCATCCTCCCCGCCCTCGGCGCCGACCGGGCCGTCGAGCACCTCCGCACCGCCGACATCCCCGCCTGGGTGATCGGCGACATCACCGCCGACGATCAGATGTCACCAGCGAGCGAGCGCGTCAGCGGCGCCAAGGGGGTCGACGGAGGAGCAGTCCAGGTGCTCGGCGAGCACCCCCAACCGTGAGGGAGTCAGACCTCGGAGAGCGTTACCGCTCTCCGGCCGCCCACTTGCCGTATTCCCCGTAGCCGTCTTCGTCGTCCTCGACGGACTCCGTCTCCGGCTCGTACCGCGATGACCCGTGAAGTTCTCGCTCAAGCGCGCTGAGGTCCGTGTCAGGAGAGAAGTATTTCAACTCCCGAGCGACCTTTGTCTGCTTGGCCTTCGCCCGGCCGCGCCCCATGGCGTGACCCCCTCATGCGTCTGCCGGGACGGCATCACTCGTGTCGATGACGAAAGACAGTCATCGACCTTCGCGGAGCGGCCCCGGGAATCTGTTCTTCGTGAGGACAACGCTACCGTAGGCGGCCAGGTTCCACCTACCGCGTGACACGGCTCCTCACCCGCCTCGAACCGGCAGCCACACCCCTCCGGGCGTCGCCGCGGCGATCCGCTCCTCGGCCAGGTGGTCCGCAGCCGCCGCCGTCGTGACGCCCCAGGCGGCCGCCTCGCGCAGCACCGCCAGCGTCGTGTCGTAGATCTCGGCCGTCCGCTGACGGGCCCGCTCGAAGTCGAACCCGTGCAGCTCGTCGGCCACCTGGATCACGCCACCGCTGTTGACGACGAAGTCCGGCGCGTAGAGGATCCCGCGCTTCTCCAGCAGATCCCCCGACCCGCCCGGCCCCTCGACGGCCAGCTGGTTGTTCGCCGCCCCGCACACGATCTCCGCCTGCAGCCGCTCGACGGTGTCGTCGTCCAGCGCATGACCCATCGCGTTCGGTGAGTACACGTCGAGCGGCACCCCTGTCAGTGTCTCCGCATCAGGCACGACCTCCACCGAAGGATGCGATGACCTGACCGCCGCGACCGCCTCGGGGCTCACGTCGCACACCACGACCGACGCGTCGTCCCCCCGCAGCAGCTCGACCAGCCGCCGGCCGACCTTCCCGACGCCGGAGATCCCGACCCGCTTGCCAGCCAGCGACGGCGACCCCCACCGATGAGCCGCGGCGGCACGCATACCTTGAAACACGCCGTATGCGGTGAGGACCGACGAGTCGCCGGCTCCACCCCGCGACTCCGACCGACCGGTCGCGAACCGCGTGGTCTCCGACACGACGTCCATATCCGCGACGTAGGTGCCGACGTCGGCGGCCGTGACGTACCGGCCACTCAGGCTCTCGACGAAGCGTCCGTATGCGTGCAGCAGCTCGGGCGTCTTGTCCCGCCGGGGGTCGCCGATGATCACCGCCTTGCCGCCACCGTGGTCCAGCCCAGCGACGGCGTTCTTGTATGCCATCCCGCGCGACAGGTTCAGAACGTCGGCGAGGGCGTCGTCCGCCGACGCATACGGGAAGAACCGAACCCCCCCGAGGCCGGGCCCGAGCGCCGTCGAGTACAGGGCGATGATGGACCGCAACCCGGTCTCCGGGTCGTGCCAGAAGGCGACCTGTTCGTGGGTGAAGGGGTCCGGCGGGGAGGACTCGAGCAACGGGGCGCGTGAAGACATGGATGGTGACTCCGCTTCGGTGGAGGTACGCGCGGATGACCGCACTTCCACCCTAATCGGGGGTTTTGGGTAGACCTGCCCAAAACCCGGCGTCCGACCCAGCCCCCAAGGTACCGTCTGCGTGTTGAACAGCAGGCCGCCAAAGGGGGTGGGCTCTGTACTCGGGGGTTCGACCATGAGCGGGAATGTGAGTACCAGATGGCGATGGGATCGTTGGAACACGAGAGACTGTTGACGCCGGCCGAAGTCGCGGCGTTGTTTCGGGTCGACCCCAAGACGGTCACCCGCTGGGCGCAAGCCGGCAAGCTCACCGCCATCCGTACCCTCGGTGGTCACCGGCGGTACCGCGAGAGCGAGGTGAGCCGGCTCCTCGAAGCCGGCTAGGACGACGCCGCTCGTGCCGGGGCCGTAGGCTTCCCGCGTGGGCGTGAACGAGCGGTTCGGCCGTGGGTCCGCCCTGCGTCGCAAGGCGTCCGCCGGGTCCCCGGACAACGGTTCGAAGCCTGATGGCGCGATCACCTCCGTCCAACCCTCCACCGACCCGGACAGTTCACTGGTCACCGAGGCGGTTCAACCGCGCCGCCCCGCGCCGGTGGAGCCGCAGCACGGCCAGGCCTCGTGGTTCTCGATCACGCCGGCAAGCGCCAAGCGCACCACGATCATGGTGCTGGGCCTGATCGTCATCCTCTGGGTGGGCGTCTGGGCGTTCCAGGCGCTGGGGACGTTCCTGTTCATCCTGCTGCTGGCCTGGCTGTTCTCCATCGCCATGGAGCCACCCGTCCTCTGGATGGTTGGCCGCGGTGTCCGTCGCGGCCTGGCGACCGGCCTCGTCATGATCCTGGGGCTGATCATCGTCGCCGCCATCACCGCGCTCTTCGGTGGCGTCTTCATCTCGCAGCTGTCGGCCCTCGGCTCGTCGCTTCCTACTGCGCTCACCGCGGTCGTCGACTGGTCCAACGCCACGTTCCACACCTCGTTCGACCTCAACAACATCGCCTCGTCGATCGAGGTCTCGCCGAACAAGATCGGGGAGTGGGTTGGTCAGTACGGTGGCGGCCTCCTCGGGATCTTCGGCTCGGTGTTCGCGTTCATCTTCGACTCGCTGACGATCCTCGTCTTCGCCTACTACTTCTCCGCGGACAGCCCGCGGCTGCGCCAGACGATCGGCTCGTGGCTGCCGCCCGCCTACCAGCGCTACTTCGTCACGGTCTGGGAGATCTCGGTCGAGAAGACCGGTGGCTACGTCGTCAGCAAGGTCGCGCTCGCGGCTCTCTCCTCCTTCTTCCACGCGGTGTTCTTCGCGATCATCGGCGTCCCGTACTGGCTCCCTCTCGGCGTCCTCGCCGGCATCGTCGGCCAGTTCATCCCGACCATCGGCACGTACATCGGGGTAGCGCTTCCGGCCCTCTTCACGCTGGTCTCCGACAAGCCGATCAACGCGCTGTGGATCGCGATCTTCGCAACCGTCTACCAGCAGATCGAGAACTACATCTTCACGCCCCGCATCAGCCGCCGGACCATGGACGTCCACCCGGCCGTCGCGCTTGGCTCTGTGATCGCGGGGGCCGCGCTGTTCGGGCCGGTCGGCGCGCTGATCGGGAT
>DATLPT010000242.1:0-8469 GCA_035535635.1 Lapillicoccus sp.
CCTTCGCGACGCGCGTACCTCCGCCCTGGCCATGGGCGCCACCCGGCTTGTCCAGGAGTGCGAGCGGCTGGCGGGGTGGCACCGGATCGACCTCACCCCGGCCGAGGTCGCCGCGGAGCCGGGCGCGCTGGACAAGTACGGCCTGACGCCGCGCGAGGTCGAGGTCCTGCAGGGTCTGTCCGCCGGCCGGACCAACCAGGAGATCGCGGACCAGCTGTTCATCAGCGTGAAGACCGCGAGCGTGCACGTCTCGAACATCCTCCGCAAGCTCGACGTCGGCGGGCGACAGGAGGCGGCGCGAGTCGCGCACCGGCTCGGCGTGTGAGTTCTCAGCTGGGAGTGTCCACCGTTCGGTGGACACACAATTCGTCCGTGTCACTACCCGTCCGGTGGATCCGCCGGCTCTCGGGACAAGACATCCTTGGTACTGCAGCACAAAGCACACCGTTCCCCGCAGGGGGGCGGGGCGCAGAGCTCGCGCCGGCCGGCGCGGGTCGCGGCGGGAGGCCGCCCGTGACGAGTCACTGTGGTGGGGGCAGAAGTCACGGGCGGTCAGCGGCCGCGGCCGCCAGGCAGGCGGGCAACGAGAATCAAGCCGGTCGCCGTCACGGCCAGCAGGATGGGGGGCATGACGGCGACCGGCGAGCGCGCGACGGACACATTCGTCGCGTTCGTCGACGTGCTTGCGGACAGTCTCGACGACCACGGCGCGACGAGCACCGATCTTGCCGCCCGCCTGTACCTGTCCCGGTTCCATGCGGACCGGCTCATCCGCGGAGCGTCCGGTGAGCCACCAGGGGCCCTGCGGCGACGCGTCCTCCTGGAACGCGCCGCATACCGGCTCGTGACGACCGGGGTCAGTGTGCTCGACGTGGCTATCGAAGCAGGGTACGGCTCGAACGAGGCGTTCACGCGGGCGTTCAGCCGGGCGTACGGCGTCGCACCCCGCGAGTTCCGCGCTCGTCCGGGACAGATCCGGCTGGGCGGCCCTAATGCCGTCCGCTTCCACCCACCCGGCGGCCTTCGCCTCCCCGGTACAACGAAGGTGACCTCGATGGACCTCCTCCTGCGCATGGTCGAACATCACATCTGGCTGACCGGCCAGATGATCGAGCACGCAGCCCGGCTGACCGACGCCCAGCTCGACGACGCCATCGAGGTGAACGTCGACGAGGACTCACAAACTCTCCGATCGCTGCTGTCACGTCTGGTCGGACAGATGGACATGTGGAACTGCGCGATGGCCGCACGGCCGTACGACTGGGAGGTCGAGAACCACGAGTCGGTCAGCCACCTGCGCACGCGGCTGGCCCGCGTCGGACCCGCATACCTGGCCAACGTCCGCGAGGTGATCGACGACGGGCGGCTCGACGACACCTTCGTCGACGCGCTGTGCGAGCCGGCCGAGGTGTTCACGTATGCGGGCATGATCGCCCACGTCCTGACCTTCGCCGCGCACCGCCGCACGCTGGTCGCCCTCGCGCTCGACCACCACGGCGTGACGGACCTCGGCCTCGGCGACCCCATGCGTTGGGTTGCCGAGCCGGTGTGAGGGACTTGCCCGCCATGGGTCGCGAGTAGGGCGATGAGTTCCACTCGCCGCGACGGTCTCATCATCATGACCGAGCCGCGAACCGTCCTGACCGGGCTCGCCTTTGGCGAGTCGCCCCGCTGGCACGACGGAAGGCTGATCGTGTCCGACTGGGGCGCCGGCGAGGTCCTCGCGGTCGACGACGACGGGTCGTCCGAGGTCGTGGCCCGCGCCGAGGCGTTCCCGCTCTGCGTCGACTATCTGCCGGACGGCCGGATGCTTCTCGTCGCCGGGCCGACCCTGCTGCGCCAAGAGCCGGATGGTTCCCTGGTCCCACACGCCGACCTCGGGGCGTTCGGATCGACACCGTTCAACGACATCGTTGTCGACGACCGCGGCAACGCCTACGTCAACAACATCGGGTTCGACTTCCCGGCGGGTGAGGTCGCGCCCGGCTGGGTGGTGCTGGTGCGTCCGGACGGGCAGGCGCGCGTCGTCGCCGACGGGCTGATGTTCCCGAACGGCATGGCGGTCACGGCCGGCGGCCGGACGCTGGTCGTCGCCGAGTCGTATGCGAGCTGCCTCACCGCATACGACATCGACGAGGACGGCGGCCTCTCCGGCCGGCGCGTCTGGGCAGACCTCGGCGAGGACAACCCGGACGGCATCTGCCTCGACGCCGAGGGCGCCGCCTGGTACGCCGACGTGCCGCACGCCCACTGCGTCCGGGTCGCCGAGGGCGGAGAGGTGCTGCAAACCGTCGACCTCGGGCGGGGCGGGTTTGCGTGCATGCTCGGCGGGCTCGAGCGCCGCACGCTCTACGCCGTCACCAACGAGTGGGGACCGCAGGGACCGGTCGGCGAGCGCAACAGCACCGTGGTCGCCGTCGACGTCGACGTGCCGGGAGCCGGCCACCCGTAGCCTGAGCCGATGGCCGGCCCCGACCTCGACGCTCGCGCCGCCGAGGCCGAGTCGTCGGTCACCGCCCTGTTCGCCGGACGGCTGCTCGGGTTGCCGTGGACCCACCTCGCCCGCGTCGAGTACCCGCCGCGCGGCCGCGCGGACGCGCACTGGAACTACTGGTGGCAGGCGCACTACCTCGACTGCGTCGTGGACGCCGGCCTGCGTGCCCTGCGGCTCGGTGACACCGCCGGAGCCGAACAGCGGGCGCACCGAGGCGACCGGCTGCTCGCGACGATCCGGCTGCGCAACCTCGGCCGCTTCCCCAACGCGTTCTACGACGACATGGCCTGGCTTGTCCTCGCGGCCGGTCGCCTTCGCCTCCTCCACGAGGCGCTCGGCCGCACCCGTCCGCAACGCCGGCTACGCGTCTCCGAGCGGGTACTCACCGCGCAGCTTCGATCGGCGGTGACGGACGATCTCGGCGGAGGTGCCTTCTGGAACGTGCACCGAGACTTCAAGAACGTGCCCGCGAGCGGGCCGGTTGCCTTGCACCTGGCGCGGATGGGTGACGTCGAAGCCTCACGCTCGATCGTCGACTGGCTGTACGCGCGGCTGCTGGACCCACGTTCCGGCCTGTTCCTGGACGGAGTCCGGTTGGCCGGCGGAAACGAGACGGTGGTCCCCGATGTCTACACGTACAACCAGGGAACGGTGCTCGGCGTGCTAGTGACGCTGGGCGACGTCGCCAGCCGGGAGCGCGCCGCCGCCCTCGTCGCCGCGGTCGATCGGGGCCTCACCATCGGTGACGAACGCGTCCTCGTCACGCACGGCGGCCACGACGGCGGCCTCTTCACCGGCATCCTGGCCCGTTATCTCGCGCTCTGTGTGGCAGATCCGGCGACCGATGCCGCGACCACGGCGACGGCGCGACGGTTGGTGTCCGCGACCGCAGACGGGTTCTGGGCGGGCCGCCCCGGCCCGCCGGGCGGGACTCGGTTTCCCATCGACGCCACTGGGTCGCTCGCCGATGGACGGCTAGAGCTGTCCACCCAGCTCCAGGCGTGGATGACCCTCGAGGCGGCAGCCGCGCTCGGTTAGCGGCGCCGTCCGCCCCGGGCAGGACAACGCGAGCAAAGATGTCGAGAACGCGTCGCTGGTTCCGACGTTTCTGGTGAGTGGGCACCGGCCCGCCGCACACCGATCAGGAGCAGACCATGAAGTACGTCATCCTCATCCACTCGAATCCGCAGCCGTGGGGTCACCCCACGAGCGACTTCGTCGCGGAGCACCAGGCGCTCCCCCAGGAGCAGCGCGATGCCCTCAGTGCCGACTTCGAGGCGCTCCTCAATGAGCTGTCCGACAACGGCGAGCTGGCGGGCGGGGAAGCGTTGGCCGCTCCGAGTACCGCCCGGCTCTACCGGTGGGATGCCGGGCGGCCGCTGGCCACCGACGGTCCCTACTCCGAGGCCAAGGAGCACCTCGCCGGGTTCTTTCTCATCGACGTCGAGACGCAGGAGCGCGCCGAGGCGGTCGCCGCCCGCATGAGTGGTCCGGGTGAGACGGTCGAGCTCCGTCCGTCGATGTCGAGCGGCGGCGAGGATCAGTAGCGCGACTGTGACCACTCCGCAGCTGGAGGACGTGTGGCGACGAGAGTCGCTGCACGTCCTCGCCGCGTTGCTCCGGCGGCACCGTGACTACGCCGACTGCGAGGACGCCGCCCAGGAGGCCGTGGCTGCCGCCGCGGAGCAGTGGCCGCGCGACGGCGTCCCGGACAACCCGCGTGGGTGGCTGATCCGCGTCGCCTCCCGCCGACTGGTCGACCAGGCGCGGTCCGACCAGTGGCGCTCCGTCCGAGAGCAGACGGTGGGCGCCGCCCAGCCGGCCGATGCCTACGTCGGCCCAGCCGCCGACGAGGAGACAACCCCGAGCAGCGACGACACCCTCCTGCTGCTGCTGCTCTGCTGCCATCCCAAGCTCACCCGTCCGTCACAGGTGGCGCTGACCCTGCGCGCCGTCTCCGGACTGCCGACCGGCGCCATCGCCACGGCGTTCCTCGTCCCCGAGCCGACGATGGCTCAGCGCCTCAGTCGCGCCCGAAACACATTGCGGGACAGCGCGGTTCGATTCGAGAAGCCGACATCCGAGGAGCTCCCGGCGCGGGTGGCCGCGGTTCTCGACGTCCTCTACCTCATCTTCAACGAGGGGTATGCGCGCAGCACCGGCGACACCCTGCTCGACACCTCCCTGGCCGATGAGGCGATCCGGCTCACCCGGCAGCTGCACGCATACCTTCCCGACCACGACGAGGTCGCGGGCGCCCTCGTGCTGATGCTCCTCACCGACGCCCGTCGCGCGGCCCGGACCGATGGGCGCGGCGATCTCGTCCCGCTCGCGGAGCAGGATCGGTCCCGTTGGGACGCCGGGCTGGTCAGCGAAGGCGTGGCGCTCCTCGAGAAGGTGCTCCCACGCGGGCACGTCGGCGCATACCAGCTGCAGGCGGCGATCGCCGCCGTGCACGCGGAGGCTCAGCACTACGAGGACACCGACTGGGCTCAGATCGCCGCCCTGTACTCGATGCTCGACCAGGTCGCGCCAAGCCCCGCCGTCACCCTGAACCGCGCGGTGGCGGTCGGCATGTCGGCCGGACCGACCGCCGGACTGGCCGCCCTCCAGTCACTGCTCGACGACGCGAGTCTCGAGCGGTACCACCGGTTGCCGGCCGTCCGCGCCCATCTGCTGGAGATGTCCGGCGACCTCGCGGAGGCGGAGCAACAGTATGCGCGGGCCGTCGAGCTGACGTCGAGCCGGCCGGAGCAGCGGTACCTGGCGCAACGGCTGAGCCGGCTCCGGGAACGGGGGGCGACGGGCCGGTAGCCGGATCGTTATCCTCGGAGGACCGATGGCGGTGGCCGAGCGGCGAGCCTTCAGGAGACCGATCGGCGTGGGGCGCAGAGGCAGTGCCAAGGTCACGTTGTCCGACGTGGCGACTCTGGCGGGCGTGTCGGTGACCACCGCCTCGTTCGTCCTCTCCGGCCGGCGCGACATGCGCATCTCGGAGGGCACCCAAGAGCGCGTGCATCAGGCTGCGCGCGAGCTGAGCTACGTGCCTCGCAACCCGATGGGTGCCTCGTTGCCGGTACGGGCACCGTCGATCGGGTTCATCTCCGACACTGTCGGCACCGAGCCGTTCGCCGGGGAGCTGATCCGGGGCTGCGTCACGGCAGCGACAGAACACGGCCATTCGCTGCTGATGACCGAGACGGAGGGCCTGCGGACACTGGAGGTCTCGGAAAGCCGCGAGCTCGTCGACCGGGGCGTAGGTCAGTTCCTCTACGCGTCGATGGCCATGCGGGTCACCACCCTGCCGCCCAACCTGCGCGGCAAGCCCGTCGTCATGCTCAATTGCATCGACCGGCGCCGGTCGGTGCCGTCGGTCATCCCGGACGACCTCGCCGCCGGTCGCCGCGCCGCAGCAGAGCTCGTCGACGCCGGCCATGGTGACCGCATCATGCTCGTCGGCGAGGTGGCGACCATGGTCTACCCGGGCCGCCAGCGGCTCGACGGCATCCAGCAGATGCTGGCGGAGTCGGGCCACGCCCTGCTCGGCCATCTGTCCTGTCGCTGGTGGCCACAGGACGCCCGCACCGCCGTGCTGCGCCGGCTCGGACACCCGACCGCGGAGCGGCCGACCGCGATGATCGCGCTGAACGACCGGGTGGCGATGGGATCTACCAGGCGGCCCAGCAGGTCGGGCTGGCGATCCCACAGGACCTGTCCGTGGTGTCGTTCGACGACTCGGACATCGCGCGCTAGCTCAACCCGGGCCTGTCCAGCCTGGCCATCCCGCACTACGAGATGGGCCGCCGGGCCGTCGACATCCTGCTCGACGGCTCCACCGACAACCGCATCGAGCGGCGGGCCTGAGGACTGGCCGGGCTCGTCCATTCTGGGATAGACACGTCGGAGCGCCGCCGAGCGGGCGGCCCGACACTTGGGAGGTCGCCGTGTCTCTCAGCCGGCCGCCGTTCGACCCGCAGCTCGCGGTCACGCTGGAGGCGATCCGCGACCGACTCCCGCCCACCGTGACGCCGCAGATGATCCAGCCGATGCGGGACGCGCCCCCGCCGGTGACCATCGAGGAGCTCCTCGCCGGACGGTCGATCACCCGGACCGACCACACGATCTCCGGCTTCCAGGAGGGGGAGATCGCGGTGACCGTGTTCGCGCGGGACGCCCACACCGAAGCCGGTCCGGCGATCCTGCGGCTCCACGGCGGGGGGATGGTCATGGGCAGTCGGTTCGGTGGCATCGTCCAGCCGCTCACCTGGGTCGAGCGGTTCGACGCGGTGTGCGTCGCCGTGGACTACCGCTTGGCGCCAGAGCATCCGGACCCCTACCCGGTCGAGGACTGCTACGCCACCCTCGGCTGGACCGTCGAGCACGCGGCCGAGCTCGGCGTCGACCCGGCGCGCATCGTCGTCACCGGGCCCAGTGCGGGGGGTGGGCTCGCTGCGGGCGTCGCGCTGCTGGCCCGCGACCGCGGCGGCCCGCGGCTGCTCGGCCAGCTGCTCGTCTCCCCGATGCTGGACGACCGCAACGAGACCGTCTCGTCCCACCAGATCGACGGCGTGGGCGTGTGGGACCGCCGCAGCAACGACACCGGCTGGAACGCGTTGCTCGGCGACCGCCGCGGCAGCGATGCCGTCTCGATCTACGCTGCGCCGGCCCGGGCGACCGACCTCACCGGGCTGCCGTCCGCATACCTCGAGTGCGGCAGCGCCGAGGTGTTCCGGGACGAGGACGTGGCGTATGCGTCGAGTCTCTGGGCCGCTGGCGTCCAGGCCGAGCTGCATGTGTGGCCGGGCGCCTTCCACGCCAGCGACCAGCTGGCGCCGGACGCCGTGCTGTCGAGGGAGGCCGTGGCGGCTCGCGACGCGTGGATGGCCCGGCTCCTGGCCATCTGAGACCGCGCTCAGTCCCGCTCGTGCTCCGACGCCTCCGCTGCGTCCGCCTCGGCCTTGGTGTGGTGCACGGTGCCTGGAGCGTGGTCCGGCGGGCCGTAGATCGTCGTGAGGACGAGTGGCTCGGTCCCGGTGTTGAGGAAGTTGTGCCGGGTCCGGGCGGGTACGACGACGACATCGCCCGCGGTGACCGGCCGGGTCTCGCCGGCGACCTCCGCCGCGCCGATGCCACTGACGAACGACAGGATCTGGTCGTTGTGGTCGTGCACCTCGGCGCCGATCTCCTCGCCGACGGGGATGGTCATGACGACGAGCTGCGTGTGTTCGCCGGTCCAAAGCACCCGCCGGAAGTCCGTGCTGCTGTCCGCCAGGGCTGCGGTGTCGAAGTGCTCCATGGGTCCATCCAACCCACTCAACGGACTAACGACCACCGGCGGGCTCGCCATCGGCCGCGAGCGAGACCGCGGTGCGGTGCCGGGTGTCGACGGAGAGCTGGAAGACGTCGGGGCGGTTGTAGTGCCCGACCGGGTCGAACAGCCGGCGCGCCGCACGGACCGCGCCGAGATCGACGTCGGCGGTGAGGATCGTCTCCTCGTGCCGGGCCGGCCCGGCCAACAGCTCGCCGCCCGGGCCGACGATGACGCTGTTGCCCGCCTCGACCCACTCGTTGTCCTCCTGGTCAGGCTGGTCGGTGCGCCAGACCTGGTCTCGGTGGGGCAAGTCGGCGGGGATCTGGTCGACCCGCACGCACGGGTTCACGCCGATGACGTAGCACCGGCCCTCGCGCGTGATGTGCCGCATCGTGGCGACCCAGGCGTCTCCGCCGGCCAGGGTCGGTGCCGTCCAGATGTCGACCCCCTGCGCATACAGGTGTAACCGAACCAGCGGCATGTAGTTCTCCCAACAGGTCAGCCCGCTGAGGCGGCCGTGCTCAGTGTCGATGACGGGCAGCGTTGACCCGTCCCCCATGCCCCCACACGGTGCGCTCCGAGCCAGTGGGCACGAGCTTGCGATGCATTCCGAGCAGCGCACCGTCCGGTCCGAAGTAGAGGGTCGTGTTGTAGATCGTCGCGC
>DATLPT010000243.1:0-7721 GCA_035535635.1 Lapillicoccus sp.
CTTGGGGTCGCTGCACCGCCCGGCGGCACCCGCCGGGCGTCCACCGACAGAACGAGCACCTGACGGCCGAACCGCTCGGCGATCTCGGCCAGCAGCTGCGGCCGGGCGATCGCCGCGGTGTTGACGCCCACCTTGTCGGCGCCGGCCCGCAGCAGCCGGTCCACGTCGGCCACCGAGCGCACTCCCCCGCCCACGGTCAGCGGGATGAACACCTGTTCCGCCGTCCGGGTCACCACGTCGTAGGTCGTCGACCGGTCCCCGCTGCTCGCCGTCACGTCGAGGAAGGTCAGCTCGTCGACGCCCTGCCCGTCGTAGACCATCGCCAGCTCGACGGGATCGCCGGCGTCGCGGAGGTTCTCGAAGTTGACGCCCTTGACCACCCGGCCGGCGTCCACGTCGAGGCACGCGATGACGCGGGTGGCGACGGTCATGCCGCCACGGTACCCAGCCGCCGCTACCCTCCCCGGAGTGCCGTTCGCCACCCGAGATCCGGACGCCGCTGTGGCGGAGACCGCTCGGCTGGCCGGCATTCGAGCCCCTCTTTGCGGATCCGTCCGTGTCGTCGCCGTCGACGGCCCGAGCGGCTCCGGCAAGTCCGTCTTGGGTGCCGCGATCGGGCAGGCCCTCGCCTGTCCGGTCCTCCACATGGACGACGTCTACCCCGGCTGGGACGGCCTCCCCGAGGCCGTTCCCCTCGTGACCAATCAGGTCCTGGAGCCGCTCTCACGAGGCGAGCCATCCGCATACCGGCGGTGGGACTGGCTGCGGAACCGGTGGAGCCGCCGCATCGTCCGCGTCCCGCCGACGCCGGAGCTCGTGCTCGAGGGCGTGGGGTCCAGCGTGGTCCCGGCCGGCGACTACGCCACCGTATGCGTCTGGGTTGACGCCGAGCGCGGCGTGCGGTTCGCGCGCGGAATCGACCGCGACGGCGAGGCATACCGGCCGCACTGGGAGCGCTGGGCCGGCCAGGAGGAAGCACTGTTCGCCGCCGACCGGACCCGCGACCGGGCCGACGTCCTCCTCGACACGACTAGTCTCTGACGCGTGGAACCGCAGGACATGATGGGCGCGGTTACCGACTCGATGGCCGAGCGCACGGGCCGCAGCGTCGACGAGTGGGTCACGGCCGTGAACGCCTCCGGTGTCGACCCGCTGGACCAGAAGGCCGTCCGCCGCTGGCTCAAGGACGTCCACGGCGTGCCCCAGAACTCGCAGTGGGCCATCGCCTTCGCCGCCGCCGAGGCCGCCGGCTGGAAGCGGCCGTCCAGCGAGGGATATGCGGACACGCTGTATTCCGGGGCCAAGGCGCCGCTGCGGCCGCTCCACGACGCCGTAGTCCGGCTCGCGCTGGCCCAGGGCGACGACGCGGAGGCCCAGGGCCGGGGCACCTACATCCCGGTCGTGCGCAAGAGCCAGTTCGCCGCCGTCGCCCCAGGTCCGCGCGGGACGTTGCGCGTAGGCCTGCGCTACCGCGGGTCTGTGCCCGACGAGCGCCGGCTGGAGCCTGCGAAGGGCTTCGCCCAGGCCACCCACTGGGTGCACCTGCCGGGCGACACCGACCCCGACGACGTCGACTGGCTGGAACCGCTGCTGGGCGAGGCCTACCGCCAGAACGGCTGACCAAGTCGTCCAAGGCGCGGACGTGTGACACTGGCCGAGCCATGTCGAGCACCGTTCCCGAGCGCGCCGCGTCGTCCACCTCGACGTCGTCGGCGCCTGGCGCCTTTCCGTGGCTGCCGCCCTCGTGGGTCATCGTCGTCGCGCTCATCGCCGTCGCGGCCAACCTGCGACCGGCCCTGGCCGGCGTCCCACCGCTGGTCCCGGAGATCCAGGCGGAGCTGAACCTCACCAACGCCTGGCTCGGCGTCCTCACCCTCCTGCCGGTGCTGTGCATGGGGATCTTCGCTCCGGTCGCGCACTGGGCCAGCACGATGTGGGGCTCGGCACCGGTGGTCATGACCGCCACCCTGCTGCTGACTCTCGGCTCGGCGATGCGGCTCGCCGGGTCCAACGTGTTCGTCCTGTACGCGGCAACGCTGGTGGTCGGCATCGGGATCGCCGTCGTCGGCACCCTGCTGCCGCGGCTGGTCAAGACGCTGTTCCGGCCGGAGCGGGTCGGGCTTCTCACGGGCGTCTACATGCTGGCGATCATGGTCGGCGCGACCATCGGCGCCGGGATGGCGGAACCCCTGGCCGCCGCTCTGGGTTCGTGGGAGCAGTCGCTCGCCGCCTGGTCCGTCCTCGGCGTGCTCGGCCTCGTGGCGTGGGCGCCACTGGCGCGGGTCGTCTGGCGGCACCGCGCGGAGGTGACCGCGCTGTCGGTCGGCAGCGCGCTGCCCTGGCGCAGCGCGACGGCCTGGCTCATCGCCGCGTACCTGGTGACCCAGTCCTTCGCCTTCTACTCGACCCTCGCCTGGCTGGCGCCGTCCTACGTGAAGCTGGGCTGGGAGGCCGACGACGCGGGCTACCTCCTGTCCGCGTTCGCCGGGGTCCAGATCCTCTCGGGACTGCTCATGCCGGTGCTCAGCGACCGGGTGCACGATCTGCGGCTCCTCCTCGTCCCGGCGACCATCGCGGCGGCGGCCGGGCTGGTCGGCGTCGGCGTGGCCCCGACCGCCGCGCCGTGGTTCTGGGCGGCGTTGATCGGGTTCGGACAGGGCAGCGCGTTCGCCCTGGCTCTCGTGCTGCTCGTTCGGTTCGCCGCGACGCCGCACGCGAGCGGTGGCCTCAGCGCGATGGGCTTCCTGATCGGGTACGGCGTGTCCTCGGTCGGCCCGCTGGCCATGGGCGCCCTCCGCGACGCCACTGGTGGTTTCGAGCCGGTCTGGATCGTCCTCGCCGCGCTGATGGTGCCTCAGCTGGTCATCTGCTTCGTGTTGCGTCCTCGGCTCCCGAAGGTCGGCGCCGCATGATCTTCGACACGTGACGCAGTCGTCGGCGCCGGTCCGCGAGCGCTACGAGGGCCGGATCGCCGGCGTCGGCACGACCTCCGGAATCCGGCTCGTGGTCGGCAACTGGGCACGGACGCCGCTGGGCGCCTTCGCCGACGTCATGGTCGAGCGGCCCGACGGGCATCGCGTCCTGCTCGCCCCGTCCGCGGCGGTCCGAGACGTCATCCAGGCCACCTACGTCTTCGACGAGGTCCGTGTCGAGCCGGTGTCGCTCTCGGATTCCGACTCGGAGTGGGAGGTCTCCGGCCCGTCGTTGACGCTGCGGGTCGGCTTAGGCCGCCGAAGTCGGCTGGGATGGCTGCTCCGGACGGTGCCGCGACGGCTGGCGACGAGCACCCGGTGGGCGATGCTCATCGACCCGATGGCGGCGCGGGTCATGAACGGCGTCCGGACCCGCGGCACCGCGCGGGAAGGTCGGCGCGAGTGGTACGGCGCGACCGACCTCCGGCTCGTCACATCGGCGTCGGGTTCCTTCGACGGAAGCCCACTCGGGACGCTCGCGCCGGTGGACCCGCCGTGCCGGTTCGGGTTCTCGTCCACGCCCCGGACGCCGTCGGTGACCTCGGTCGTCACGACGATCGAGCACCTCGCATGACCTCAGATGCGGATTCCCAACCTCGCCAGTTCGGCGCGCGCCCGCCCCCATTTGAGGTCCTCGGAGAACGCGTGCCACTCGTCACCGAGATCCGCGGCTTCGACGGCACGCCGGAATCTCGAGAAGGCGCCGCGCCCCTCGATCGCGTCGGCCAGCCGGTCTCGAACGGCACCCTCGGGCATGCACTCCACGAACTGCGCCATGTCGCTCCACCCCGACTCGCCGTCGTCGACGAGAAAGAGCCACTCCTCGGACTCGACGTCAACAGCGCCGTCCTGACCCACGTTCGCCTCGGCGGTGAGGAAGGCCGGCACGACCTCGCCCGTGCGTGAGTTGAGGTAGGCCCCGGGCTCGTCGGACCGGCTTCCCATGTCAGTCACGAGCTCGTCGAGGTCGACGGCAAGGACCTCACCCTCCAGCGATCGCCCCTGCAGCGAGGCGAGCAGCTCTTCACGAAGGATGTCGTCGCCCTCGAACCGGCGAAAGTCGAGCCGGGTGATGAGTGCGACTGCGAAGGGCTCCAGCCGACGTCGGTCGGTTGCCGAAGCAGCGCGCCACAGCATCAGCAGGACGGTGCCGACCTGCTGGAGCGCGGGGTCCAGCCGGACGCCAGCGATGGTGTCGGTCAGGGCCTTGGTCGAACGCTCATGTCCCGCGACCCGAACGCGGCGGAGGTCCACGATCGGCATCGGTGCAGGTGGCCGGCGACCGCCGAACAGCTCGCGGTCCTCCGCCGAGATCACGTTGTCAGGGGGCGACGACTGGCCGTCGTCTTCGGCCCAGCGACGTCCATACTGGTCCGGCAGCGTGCCCCATCCCCACGTCGGCCAGATCCGTTCCGGCAGACCTCTCGTCTCCTCAGGATCCGCCCAGCCCTCGTGCGTGCAGAGGTGGGTCCAGTCGTCACCGAAGTCGAAGATGTAGGTGAACCGGTCATGGGACCGGATCAACGTCGTCACCCGCTCGCTCAGTAGTGCGGTCCGGGGGATCCCGTCGGAGAAGACGCCCTGGATGGTCTCTGCACGGGTCTCCGCATCTTCGACGCTCGTGCCATCCGCGAGCGTGAAACGGCTCAGGTGACTGAGATCCCACCGCCCGAGAGCGGTGTTGATGCCCTCGGCCAGCTGCTCGAAGGTGGTCAGGGGCGGAACGAGGAGCACCCGGCCTGGGGGCGGGTCGAACTCGTCGCCGCGGCCACTCAGGAGGTCGACCCGGAGGAGGAACCAGCGACGCGGTGCGGACACGGAACCATGGTTGCAAAGCCGAGCTCAACCGCGGTGGCGGGACTCGCCGAGGTCGCGGACCAGTCCGGCCAGCCGCTGCGCCTCGGACATCGCCGACTGCCCGTCGGCGCGCTGGATCGCCATCACCGCCACAGTGTCGGTGTCGTCGAGTTCGAGGGTGACCCACGGCGCTCCCCCGCCGAACTCGACGTCGATGACCTGCGACCAGGTCACCGTCCGGGTGACGACGAGGTTCCGCACGAGGAGACCGTCGAGGCTGGGGATGGCGCGGATCGTCGCATACCGCCAACACACGAACGCGATGACGACCCCGATGGCGGCGACCAGCGCGCGGTCAGCGGGCTGCCACGTCGTGAGCCCCGCGTTGGTCGGGAGCAGGAGGGCGACCGTCCCGAAGACGACCAGCGAAAGCACGGCCATCACCGTCGCGACGAGCCGCCCTCGTCGGCTCCGGAACGGCCGGAAGTCCTCGTCGGCGACCACGGGGTATGCCAGTCCGCCGGTTCAGAGCCGGCAGGCCGCGATGTCGGTGACGAGAATTGCCCGGGCGCCGAGGTCGTAGAGCTCGTCCATGACCCGGTTCGTCATGCCCCGCGGAACCATGGCGCGGACGGCGCACCAACTGCGGTCCTGCAGGTGCGACACCGTCGGCGACTCGAGACCCGGCGTGATCCGGCAGGCCTCGTCGACGAGGTTAGCCGGTACGTCGTAGTCGAGCATCACGTAGGTACGCGCCGTGACGACGCCCAGGAGCCGCCGCCGCAGGACCTCGAAGGCCGCGTCCTTGGCCTCCTCGCCCGTGCCGACCCGCCGGATGAGGACCGCCTCGCTGTGGAGGATCGGGTCACCGAAGATGTCCAGCCCCTGGGAGCGCAGCGTGGCCCCGGTCTCCACGACGTCGGCGATGACGTCGGCGACGCCGAGGGTGATGGCCGTCTCGACCGCACCGTCGAGCCGGACCACGAAGGCGTGGACGCCGTGCTCGGCGAGGTCCTTCTCGACCAGGCCGGGATAGCTGGTTGCGACCCGCTTGCCCTCGATCCCCGCGACGCTGCGGGCATCACCCGGCCGCGCCGCATACCGGAAGGTCGACTTCCCGAAGCCCAGTGTCATCACCTCAGTCGCGCTGCTCGCGCTGTCGAGGAGCAGGTCGCGACCGGTGATGCCGGCGTCGACGGTGCCCGAGCCGACGTAGATGGCGATGTCGCGGGGGCGCAGATAGAAGAACTCGGCGTCGTTGTCGGGGTCGGCGACGACGAGCTCCTTGGTGTCGCGCCGGACGGCGTAGCCGGCCTCGCGGAGCATCTCCACGGTGGACTCAGACAGGGATCCCTTGTTCGGGACGGCGATACGCAACATGGTGAGCTTTCCTACAGGTGGGCGTAGACGTCGTCGAGGGCGATGCCCCGGGCATGCATGAGCACCTGCAGGTGGTAGAGCAGCTGGCTGATCTCGTGTGCGGTGCGGTCGCCGCCTTCGTACTCGGCCGCCATCCAGACCTCTGCCGCCTCCTCGACGATCTTCTTGCCGATGGCGTGCACACCGGCGTCGAGGGCGGCGACGGTCCCGGAGCCGTCCGGCCTGGTCGCGGCCTTCTCGCCGAGCTCGACATACAGCTGCTCGAAGGTCTTCACGACCCTCAAGCCTACGGGTGCGGGGCTGTGGACAAGTCGCGGGCGGTGGCGACGGGATTGCTTCGATGGGTCAGTGCGAGGGGACGCCGGTGGGCCGCTGACCTACGAGGTGGTGACCGACGAGCTAGTGGTGGCGGCGCAAGCGGTGCTACGTGTGACCGACCAGGCGGCGGCGGCGACGGTCGAAAACCTTCCGGCGAGGGTTCTCGACGTGGGGCACGCCGGTTTGGCCACGGCGTTCCGCGACTTCTGCGCGAGATGTGACGCGGGCCTGTCCCACCTGGTCGGTGACAGCGCGGTGATGGCGACCCGCCTCAACGACTGCTCCGCCGCATACCTGCAGGCCGAGGACGCGGCGCAGAGCCGCTACCAGCAGCTGCTGTCGTGCGCTCCCCCACCACTGCCCGACCCGCAGTCGCTGGTCTTTCCCGGCGGGCTGTGATGCCGGCCGACCCGGCGACCGCCGAGGCGCTCCTCGCCGCCGGGGCGCCGGTCGAGGCCCTCGTGCCGGCCGATATCGGTGGGCTTCGGGCGGCGGCCGAGGTGCTGCGGTGGTCGGCGGACGTCCTCGAGACCGGCGGCGCTGCGCTGAGCCGGATCGAGGTGACCCACTGGCGCGGGGACGCGAGCATGGCGTTCTCTGACCGGATCTCCGTCGAGCCGGGGCGGTGGCAGTCGGCGTCCGACGCCTTGGCCGCTGGCGCTTCGGCGCTGGATCGTTACGCCGACGACGTCGGAGCGGCTCGGTCCACGGCGGCGCAGGCGGAGGAGATCTACCAGGAGTACTGCTCGGCGGTGACCGAGGTCGCCGTCGCGGGTGGTGTCACGGGGCCTCTGGTCGGCGGTCCGATGAGCGTCGGTATGCGGGTCGGCGAGCTCCAGTCGACGCCGGACACCGCGGCAGCGAACGCCGTCGACGCGCTGCGTCGGCGGGCGCTGGAGCTGCTGGAACGCGCCCGGGCGGCGGTCGCCGGGGCGGGCGACCTAGCGGCTGCGGCGATGGCGGCGGCCAGTGACGGTGCGCCTGAGGCGCGGCGGTTGTGGGAGTCGGGCGTCCGCCCCGCAGCGGTTATCGATGCCGGGCACACCACGCTCGACGCGGTCGGGCTGGTTCCGGTCGTCGGCGACCCGGCGGACGCGGTCAACGCGCTCTGGTACGTCCGCGAGGGCGACTACACCAATGGGGGGATGAGTGCGGTCGGGCTGGTTCCGATCGTCGGCGAGTACGTGATCCTGCAGAAGTTCGGCCGCCGGATCCTCGTCCGCGACGGCCTCGTCCAGGGCGGCCGGGCTGGGG
>DATLPT010000244.1:0-3496 GCA_035535635.1 Lapillicoccus sp.
TCGGTGACGGTCCAGTTCGGTTGGCCCCGGCCGGCGTCGACGATCCGGTGTCCGGACATCCGCGCTGCCGCGGCGATGCGGGACTGAAGCGCGTAGGCGGCAGCCACCGCCTCGCCCTCGACCGCCACTGGTGCCTCCCTCGGCGTCTCGCCGTGCCCGGGCCGACGGTACCGCGAGCGGCAAGGACTACGCGGGATCGAGAAGTGTGAAGTCGGCGAAGTCGAAACCGGGCACGACGACGCAGCTGACCAGGACCGGCTCGTCGCCCGTCGGCCGCGCGGCCTGCCAGTGGCCGGGTGGAATGAGCAGCTGCGGCGACTGGCCGGTTGCCACGTCCGGACCGAGCCGGTGCTGGGTGACCGCCCCGGGGTGGTCACCGTCGCCGCCGAGGCTCAGCTCCACGACGGCGCCACGGTGGTGGAACCACAGCTCCGCTGAGCGAACCCGGTGCCAGGCCGACTCCTCGCCGGGCAGGAGGAGGAAGTAGATCGCCGTGCCGAGCGCGCGGGGCGTCGGATACCCGGGCAGCTCGACCGACGTTGCGCTGCGCCACGTCTCGAGGAACCAGCCACCCTCCGGGTGCCGCTGCAGGCCGAGGCCCTGCGCCCAGTCCGGGAGGGACGTAGTCACACCGGCACCGCCTCGGCCCGCCAGGCGGCGACCGTGGCCGCCCAGAACCCCTCCACCGGCGAGGTATGCGTTTCGTCGCCGATGTACCGCAGAACCGTCCCGGCCCGCTCGAGCTCCAGCCGGTGCATCCCCTCGGGAGTCGGTATCCACGGGGCCCGACGGCCGAGCAGGGTGACCGAGTCGACGACCCGGTGCGTCCCCAGCATCCCCACCCGCGGCCGAGCGCCGTCGATGGCGAGATCCTCGGCCAACATCGGGCCTGCGGCTCCTTCGACGCGCAACCGCTGTCGGATCACGCCGCCGGACTCGCGGACGCGGCCGAGGACGAGCATCTCTCGCAGCGCGACGGTTCCGGTGCCGTCCAGGGCGACAGCGACGTCGCGGTCGACGACAGCGCCCGTAGCGACGACGAACGGTTCGGCACGCCACACGAGGTCACCACCGTCGGCAACCTCCACGGCCACGCCCCAACGAGCCGACCCACCTCGCATGTCGAAGGCCACGGTTCCGGCCGGTTCGACGACCTCGAGACGAACTGAGGTGCCGACTCGCATACCGACCGACACGTCGTCTCCGGCGACGAGTAGCGCGCCCTCCGCCAGCAAGGCGACCCGGACATGGGCCGGACCGGCCTCGAGGACGCGCACGCCGAGGTGTCCGCGGCCGCGCGGCCCGTCGCTGCGAACGTGGATGCGCACCCGGCCGCCGGACGGGTCGCGGTCGACGTCGAGCTCGGTGTGGCTCACGGTCGCCGGGCCCGCTCGTGGTCGTGATGGTGGTCGTGCGCATGGAGGTTGGCGTGATGGTGGGCGGCCATCGGTCCGGGGTCCTCCGGCACCAATGTCCCGGCTCGGAATGCCGAGAGCCGGTCCTCGACCCAGGCGAGCAGGCGTTCGACGGCTTCGGGGTCGGTTCGGGAGAGACCCAGGACCGGGCGACCGCCGCGGGCCTCCTCGCCCTCGCGGACCATCAGGTCCGCGTCGACGCGCACGTACGGCGCGAGATCGGTCTTGTTGACGACGAGCAGATCGGCTCGAGAGATCCCAGGACCGCCCTTACGGACGACATCGCCGCCGCCGGCGACATCGAGGACGAAGATCTGGACGTCCACGAGCGCGGGGGAGAAGGTGGCGGTGAGGTTGTCGCCGCCGGACTCGACGAGGACCAGGTCGACGGGGTCGAAGTCGGCCTCGAGGTCCTCGACGGCCAGGAGGTTCGCCGTGATGTCGTCGCGGATCGCGGTGTGCGGGCAGGCGCCGGTCTCGACGCCGCGGATCCGTTCCGGTGCAAGCACTCCCGCGCCGCGGAGCATCCGCGCGTCCTCGTCGGTGTAGATGTCGTTGGTGATAACCGCGAGCGAGAGGTGCGGTCCGAGCTCGCGGCAGAGCAGGGCGATCAGCGACGTCTTGCCGGTCCCGACCGGACCGCAGACGCCGAGGCGGAGCGCTCGTCGGGATCGCGAGTCGGGCCGAGGATCAGGCACGGAACAACCTCCGATCGGCCGTGGCGTGGGCCTCGGCCCAGGCTTCGATCTGCGGCGCCGACCACGCCGGGATCTCGTCGGGGCTGTTGAGGAGCGCGACCCGGTGCACCAGCAGGTCGATCTGTGGCGCCAGTGTGAGCAGCCGGGCCGTCGCGTCGACGGGGTCGCCGGGCAGCAGCTTGAGCGAGGCGGCCAGGACTGACTGGAGATCGTCGTAGGCCACCAGCCGAGCCACGGCCTCGGCCCACAGCCCGGTCGCGGCGGCCACCAGACCGAGCACCCGCGGTCGCGACGGCGCCGCCGTCGCGACGAGCTCGTCCAACGCGGGCGCCGTGGACCAGAGCCGAAGGGCCACTCTGCGGTACGCCCGTCCCAGGCTGCGGGACGCCTCTCGGAGGGCGGGGCTGGCAGTCCTTGCGGCCCAAGCCGACTCGACGTCGTCAGTCGGCCGCCGGGATACGGCCCGGGACCGGCATACGACTGCGGTGGCGGCCTCGGTGAGCGTCACGGTCTCGAGCCGGGTCCGGCAGTACCCGTCGAGATCCGCCGGATCCAGCCCGCCCAGGAGAGCCGGCTCCAGGCCACCGGACTGGGTGTGCCCGGAGGTCGGCAGCCGGGCGTCCGCAAGCAGCATGAGCAGCAGCTCTGGATGCACCGTGGGTGGGGGAGAAGCGCGCATCAGAACATCGAGTAGAGCTGGGCCAGTGGGAGCCGATCAGCCGGTTGCGGCAGGACCAGCTCGCCGTCAACCTCGATCTGAAAGGTCTCGGGGTCGATGTCGATGGCGGGACAGACGTCGTTGTTGACCATCTGGGCCTTGCCCACGTCGCGGGTCGGCTTGACAGGCAGTAGCCGGCGCTGCAGGCCGAGCCGGGCGCCGAGGCCGTCCTCGATCGCCGCCGGCGCCACGAAGGTCACCGAGTGGTCGGCGCCCCGGCCCTCCCAGAGCGTCGGCCGCATGAGCACGGGCTGAGGCGTCGGGATCGACGCGTTCGGGTCGCCGAGCGCGCCCCACACCAGCGCCCCACCCTTGATCACTAGGTCCGGTCGGACGCCGAAGAACCGGGGGTCCCACAGCACGAGGTCGGCGAGCTTTCCTGGCTCCACCGAGCCGATCTCGTCGTCGATGCCGTGGGCGATCGCGGGGTTGATCGTGTACTTCGCGACGTACCGGCGGGCCCGCTCGTTGTCTGCGTGCAGCGTCTCACCAAGCGGCCCGCGGCGCGCCTTCATCACGTGGGCGACCTGCCAGGTGCGGGTGACGACCTCCCCGATCCGGCCCATCGCCTGGGCGTCGGACGAGGTGATCGAGATGGCACCCATGTCGTGGAGCACGTCCTCGGCGGCGATCGTCGTCTCGCGGATCCGGGACTCCGCGAACGC
>DATLPT010000245.1:0-3986 GCA_035535635.1 Lapillicoccus sp.
GAGGCGACGTACTCCGCCCGCGTGCGCGGCCAGACCCTCGACCTCACCTACAAGGAGTTCGAGCTCCTGAAGTTCCTCGCGCAGCACCCCGGCCGGGTGTTCAGCCGCGCCCAGCTGTTGCAGGAGGTGTGGGGCTACGACTACTTCGGCGGCACTCGCACCGTCGACGTCCACGTCCGCCGGCTGCGCGCCAAGCTGGGCAGCGAGCACGAGGCCCTCATCGGGACGATCCGCAACGTCGGCTACCGGTTCGTCGCGGACCGGCCCCGCGAGGGCGTCGTCGCCGCCGAGGCCTGATCCGTCCGCCATCGCTCAGGCAGACGGAACGAGGGGTATGCCCGGGGCTGAGTCCCGGGCATACCCCGCCGTCGTGCGCTCGTGGCTAGTTCGTCCCCGAGATCCGGGTCGGAACGGCCGGCGAGTAGGGCGACTTCGCCGTCAGGTACGCGGCGAAGGCGTCGATGTCGAGCCCGCCGAAGTACTTGTTCGTGCCGTTCTTGAACGCCGGGAAGTTGTCACCTCCGTCTGAGAGGAAGTTGTTGGTCACGATGCGGTAGGTCACGTTCTTGTCGATCGCCACCCCGTTGAGCGCGACACTGCCGTCGACCGGTCCGGTGGGCGTCATCGTGTAGGTGAACCCCGCCGAGACCTGCAGGGTCTTCTTCTGCGACCCGGAGTTGAGCCCGGTGACCTGCTGAGTGAGCAGGGCGTAGATGTCCGAGCCCTTGAGGTCCATGGAAACGAGGTAGTTGTTGAACGGCTGGACGGTGAACGCCTCCTCGTAGGTGATGTCACCGGGTGCCTCGTTCCACTTCGACGCCGCGAAGGACAGCTCGGCCCGGATGCCGCCCGGGTTCATGAAGGCGATGACCGGCGGAGAGAAACCGTCCACCACGGACTTGTCGGCGAGCTGGGCGTCGGCGATGAGGTCGCCGAGGGGGGACTCACCGGCCGGGTTGCCGGTTCGCGTCACGTCGGCGGTGATGTGGCCGATGACCCTGCTGGCCACCGGAGCGATGGCCGTGTTGTAGTCGGTGATGATCTTGGTCTGAGCCGGGTCCTTGGCGACGTTCCGCGTCACCAGGACGTTCGACGACTCCACCTTGGCCCGGACGATGTCCTGAGTACGCCGGTCGTAGGTCAGTTCGGTGTCGGTGTAGAGACGCCCGAAGGACGAGGCCGAGGTCACGAGCCGGTCCTGACCGGCCGGGTCCTTGATGTCGCAGATGTACGGCTGGTGAGTGTGACCGGAGACGATCATGTCGATCGCCGGGCTGAGGTTCTTCGCGATCGGGATGATCGGCGAGTCCGGCGCGAGCTCCGAGCCGTTCTGGCAGGCGGCGTCATAGGTCGGGTTGACCTTGTACGGCTTGCCGTCCGGGCCGATCCACGTCTGCTGTCCGGGTGTCCCGCCCTGGTGGATGAGGACGACGATGGCGTTGACGCCCTGCGCCTTCAGGACCGGGACCAGCGCGTTGGCGGTGTCGACCTCGTCGGTGAACTCGAGGCCGGCGATCCCTGACGCAGTGACGATCGTCGGCGTGTCACGCAGGGTCATGCCGATGAAGCCGATCTTGGCGCCCGCGACCTTCTTGATCGCGTAGGCGGGCAGGATCGTCTCGTTGGTGCCGGCGTACTTGACGTTGGCGGCCAGGTACGGGAAGTCGGCGCCCTTGAAGCGGTGCAGCGCGCAGGAGTTCTGGTTGTTCGCGCCGTTCGGTCCGTCGTCGATGCAGCCGCCGTTGGCCATCCGTTGCAGCTCTTTGTAACCCTCGTCGAACTCGTGGTTGCCCACGGACGAGACGTCGAGGCCGAGCTTGTTGAGCGCCTCGATGCTGGGCTCGTCGTGGAACGCAGCCGACAGCAGCGGCGACGCACCGATGAGGTCACCGGCGGCGACGGTCAAGGAGTGCGGGTGCCCCTTTCGGGCCTGCTTCAGGTGGGTGGCGAGGTACTCGACACCGCCGACCCCGGGCGGGGTCAAGGAGTCGGTGGTGACGTCGACCGGCAGGCCGGTGGTGGGACTGAGGGCATGGTCGGTCACCAGCCGCCCGCTGGACCCGGAGGGCGGCTCCAGGTTCCCGTGGAAGTCGTTGAACGACAGGAGCTGGATGTCCAGCGTTTGGCCGTTGTTGGTGGCGGCCTCGGAGGTCCCGCTGGTGACGAAGACACCGGCGAGGGCACACGCCCCCACCGCGACGACGCCGGTCAGGCGCCGTGTGAAGGCAAACGACATGGTTCTCCCTGGTCTGGGCTGCGAGTTCGTGCTTCAGGCAAATCCCCGAGCCCGTGCAGGCTAACGCCGGATGGAGGTGATATGCGCGGTCGAGGGTTGCGATGTCATCAAAGTTCGGTTCTCGGCGGGCCACCCCCGCGTGGTGGAATCGCCGCGTGACTCCGCGTCTCGCTCGCACCGCGCTGCTCTCCGCCGACCAGCAGGCGGCGGTCCTCGCCTTGGTCGCCGCCGCGCAGGCGGAAGACGGCGTCGCGCCCATCTCGGAGCAGGCCCTGCTCGCCGCGCGAGGCAGGTCCGGACGCGCCGTCGAGCACGTCCTGGCGTATGCGGACAGTGACCTCGCGGGGTACCTCCAGGTCGACGAGACCATCGGAACCGGCTCGGCCGAGCTCGTCGTCGCGCCCGCGTACCGGCGCCGCGGCGTCGGTTCCCACCTGCTCCGACAGCTGCCGACCGGAACACGGGTCTGGGCCCACGGCGACCTCGAGGCGGCGGAGGGGTTCGCGGCGGCCAACGGCCTCGAGATCGTGCGGGAGCTGTGGGTGCTCGGTCGGCGCTTCGACGAGGCGGCCCCGTTGGCGGAGCCGGTGCTGCCGGACGGGCTCGTCGCACGGTCGTTCCGTCCCGGACGCGACGAGGACGAGTGGCTGCGGGTCAATGCGGCGGCGTTCGCCTCGCACGCCGAGCAGGGGCAGATGACGCGCGCCGACGTCGACGCGCGGATGGAGGAGTCCTGGTTCGACCCGGACGGCCTGATCCTCGTCGTGCCCGAGGCCGACCCCGACACCGTGGCGGCGTCCCACTGGACGAAAAGGCGGTCGGACCGCGAAGGGGAGATTTACGTCGTGGCGGTCGATCCCGCATACCAGGGCAAGGGTCTGGGGAAGCCCGTCACCCTGCTCGGCCTGACGTACTTGCGCGACATGGGCGTCGACGACGTCATCCTCTACGTCGACGGCGACAACCCAGCCGCGCTGAGGGTGTACCGCGGGCTGGGGTTCACCACGCGGTCGGTGGACCGGATGTTCGCCCGGCCGGATCCGCACGTTGACGGCAGTTCACCGGAAAGTGGAACGATGAGGACATGAGCACCGAGGTGTCGGAGCGCGAGGCCCACGTCGACGAGCGGGAGGCCCATCCCGACGCGTCCGACGATGGCGCGCTCCGCTCTCTCGCCAGCGCGATCCCGTCGCCCCGCGGATACCAGCCGCGGGACGCGAACGGCCGGTTCATCCGGGCTGTCGGATCGGCCGACGAGCTCCCGGCCGACCGCTTTCTCGAGCGGGAGATCTCGTGGCTGCAGCTGAACCAACGCGTCCTCCAGCTGGCCATGGACGCCGACGTGCCACTGCTGGAGCGAGCCAAGTTCCTCGCCATCTTCAGCAGCAACCTCGACGAGTTCTTCATGATCCGCGTCGCCGGGCTGAAGCGCCGGATCGCCACGGGCCTCGCGATGCGCTCGGCGGCCGGGCTGGAGCCGCGCGAGGTATTGGAGAAGATCAGTGAGGTCGCGGGTCAGCTGCAGCGGATGCAGGCCGACGTGTTCCTCGGCGAGGTTCGCCCGGCACTCGCGGAGGAGGGGATCACGTTCGTCCGGTGGGCCGACCTCACCGAGGCCGACCGCGAGCCGCTCAACGAGCTCTTCACCGACCACATCTTCCCGGTGCTCACGCCGCTGTCGGTCGACCCGGCGCACCCGTTCCCCTACATCTCTGGTCTCTCGCTGAACCTCGCGGTGACCCTGGTCAAC
>DATLPT010000246.1:0-3857 GCA_035535635.1 Lapillicoccus sp.
CGAGCTGCTCTGGCGAGAGCCCGATCCGGACCACCCCGTTCAGCACCGCCACCGTCGCGGGCAGCGCGCCACCGGACCGGACCGCGTCCTCGATCTCGTCGGCGACGCGCCGGTTGTCACCGCGGGGCAGCCCGTGCGCGAGGATCGTGCTTTCCAGGGCCACCACAGGCCCCCCGCCGACGAGCGCCTCGGCCACCTCGGGATGGACGACGAGCGACGAGTCCGCAGGCATGCTCGACATCTGCGGGAGCGTACTGACCGGGCCTGGACGGGCAGGTAACGTGGCCCCCCGACATGGACCCTTTGCTTCCTGTCCTGCACGCCACCGTCGACGAGCTCGAGAGCGAGCTCGTCGGTCTGCGTCGGGACCTCCACGCGCACCCTGAGCTGGCCCGCCTCGAGACCCGGACCAGCCGCGTCGTCGCCGACCGGCTGGCCCTGGCCGGACTCCAACCGACGTTGCTGGACGGCAGCGGTGTGGTCGTCGACATCGGAGCCGAGCAACCCGCATACCGAGTCGCCCTCCGCGCGGACCTCGACGCGCTCCCGGTCGCCGACCGGACCGGTCTCGACTGGGCGTCGGTGACCGAGGGGGTGGCGCACGCCTGCGGCCACGACCTGCATACAAGCCTGGTCCTCGGCGCCGGTCTCGCGCTGGCCACCCAGGCGCCGGCGTTGTCGTCCGCGGGCCTCGGCGTGCGGCTCATCTTCCAGCCGGCCGAGGAAGTCATCCCCGGCGGGGCCCACGAGATCATCGACGGCGGGTGGCTCACCGGCGTCGACGAGGTGTTCGCGCTCCACAGCGACCCCAGTCGTGACGTCGGCGAGGTCGGCCTGCTGGTCGGGCCGATCACCGCCGCCTCGGACGGCATCGAGGTCACCCTGAAGGGGCACGGCGGCCACACCTCTCGCCCGCACCTGACCCAGGACCTCACCTTCGCCCTGGCCAAGGTCGTCACCGAGGTGCCCGCCGCCCTCAGTCGCCGCATGGACCCGCGCGCGGGAGCGGCGCTCGTCTGGGGCAGCGTGCACGCGGGCGGCGCCCAGAACGTCATCCCGTCCGTCGGCACGGCGAGCGGCACGCTGCGGATCCTCGACGCCGATCTCTGGCGGGAGGTCGGGGCGCTCGTCGAGGAGCTGGTCGAAGCCGTCGTCGCCCCGTATGCGGTGACCGCCGAGGTCCGGTACACGCAGGGCGTCCCGCCGGTGGTCAACGCCGGCCCGTCGGTCGACTCGCTGCGCGACGCCGCGCACGCCGCGGGCGTGGCCCCCGGCACGACCGTGCAGTCCCTCGGCGGCGAGGATTTCGCGTGGTACCTGACCGAGGTTCGCGGGGCCATGGGACGCATCGGCACCCGCACGCCTGGCGGTCCCACCTATGACCTCCACCAGGGCGATCTCGTCGTCGACGAGCGGGCGCTCGCTTTCGGGGCAAAAGTCCTGGTCGGCGCGGTCTTGGACGCCGGGCGGCGACACGCGCAGGCGTTGCTCGACGTTCCGAGTCGATAACGTTCGCCGCCCGCTGTAGCACTTCCGGCCGGCGAGCCGAACGGCGGCAGTATCTTTCTCTCTCGAACGGGGCGGACCGTATGCCCGTTCGCCCCGAAGCCCCTAAAGGAGTTCTCGTTGTGCGTCAAGTGATGAAGTTCGCGGCGGCCATGTCGGTCGCAGCAGTGGCGTTGGCCGGTTGTGGCAGCTCGCAGAGCGGCGGCAGCGGCGGCGCCGGTGGAGGCGGCGGTGCGACGTCGAGTGGGACCGGCGGCGCTGGTGGCCTCAAGGTCGGCATGGCCTACGACGTGGGGGGCCGCGGTGACCAGTCCTTCAATGATGCGGCAGCCGCCGGTCTCGACAAGGCCGTCAAGGAGCTCGGCGTCCAGTCCAAGGAGGCGGCGGCGACCAACGGCGAGGCCGAGTCGGCCCGCCAGGAGCGGCTGCAGCAGCTCATCGACGCCGGGTACACCAACGTCGTCGCGGTGGGCTTCGCCTACGCGAAGTCGGTCGGTGCGGCCGCCAAGGCCAACCCGAACGTCAAGTTCGCCATCGTCGACGACGCGTCCCCCGACTCGGCGGGGCCGAACGTCGACCAGATCACCTTCGCCGAGGAGCAAGGGTCCTACCTCGTCGGCGCGGCCGCCGCGCTGAAGACCAAGGCGAGCCACGTCGGCTTCGTCGGTGGCGTCAACACCGACCTCATCAAGAAGTTCCAGGCCGGCTACCAGGCCGGCGTCAAGGCTGTCTGCCCGAACTGCAGCGTCGACGTGAAGTACCTCACGGACCCACCGGACTTCTCCGGCTTCAACTCGGTCGACAAGGGCAAGGCGGCGGCCGAGGGCATGTACCAGGGCGGCGCCGACATCGTCTACCAGGCGGCCGGCGGCTCCGGTGGCGGCGTGTTCACCGCGGCCAAGGCCGCGGGCAAGCTCGCGATCGGTGTCGACTCGGACCAGGCCAAGACGGCCGCCGCTGACGTCCGCGACGTCATCATGACCTCGATGATCAAGAAGGTCGACGTCGGCGTGTACGACTTCATCAAGTCGCTCTCGGGCGGCTCCTTCAAGGCCGGCAACAAGATCTTCGACCTCAAGGCGGGTGGCGTCGACTACTCGACCACCGGCGGCAAGATCGACGACATCAAGCCCAAGCTGGACGACTACAAGGCGCAGATCATCGCCGGGAGCATCAAGGTCCCGACGAAGCCCTGACGACCTGACGACCGGCTGATGCAGCCAGGGGGCCCGGGCGACACGACTCCGTGTCGCCCGGGCCCCTGTCTGTCGTAGGTTGACCCTCACTCAGGCTTAGGAGGACGCCATCACCGACTCCACCGTGAAGGACCGGCCGGCTACACCGAGCGGGGATGTCCCGCCCGCCGTCGAGCTGCATGGCATCACCAAGCGCTTCCCGGGCGTAGTGGCGAACAAGGACATCGAGATCACCGTCCGGCCCGGCACGGTCCACGCGATCGTCGGCGAGAACGGCGCGGGGAAGTCGACGCTGATGAAGATCCTCTACGGGGTCCAGCAGCCCGACGAGGGCACCATCGAGGTCAACGGCCAGACCCTGAGCCTGCGCAGCCCCACCGACGCCATCAACGCCGGCATCGGCATGGTGTTCCAGCACTTCATGCTGGCCGACAACCTCACCGTCCTCGAGAACGTCGTCCTCGGCGCGGAGAAGCTGCACGGCATCGGTGACGAGGCACGCAAGACGATCGTCGAGATCTCCGACGCCTACGGCCTGCGCGTCGACCCGGACGTCCTCGTCGCGGAGCTCGGCGTCGGCAAACGGCAACGCGTCGAGATCCTCAAGGTCCTGTTCCGGGGCGCCAAGATCCTCATCCTTGACGAGCCGACCGCGGTCCTGGTCCCGCAGGAGGTCACCGAGCTCTTCGACAACCTGCGCGAGCTTAAGTCCGAGGGCCTGACCGTCATCTTCATCTCCCACAAGCTCGACGAGGTCCTCTCGGTCGCCGACGAGATCACCGTGATCCGACGCGGCACCACGGTCAAGGCCAACATCGACCCGAGCACCGTCAACGCCCGGCAGCTGGCCGAGCTGATGGTCGGCTCCGAGCTGCCGTCGCCGCAGACCCAGGTCTACTCCGTCACGGACCGGCCGGTCCTCACCATCGACCACGTCAACCTCGACGGAGCGGCCGGCGGCAGCCGGGTCCTCAACGACATCTCGCTGACCATCCACGCCGGCGAGATCGTCGGGATCGCCGGGGTCGAGGGCAACGGGCAGGCCGAGCTGGTCGAGGTGGTGATGGGTATGCGTGAGCCCACCTCCGGGACCATCACCCTCGGCGACGTTGACATCAGCGAGTGGGACGTCCGAGAGATCCGCGAGGCCGGGGT
>DATLPT010000247.1:0-3407 GCA_035535635.1 Lapillicoccus sp.
GAGCTCGTCGAGTACATCGTCATGTCGGCCCAGCAGTACGGCATGGATCCGAACCAGTTCGCCCAGTCCATCGACCAGCAGGGCCAGGTCCCCGCGATGGTCGCCGAGGTCGCCCGTCGCAAGGCGCTGGCCCACGTCCTCGAGCAGGCATCCGTCGTCGACACGAACGGCGCGGTGATCGACCTCGACCAGGCGGTGCCCCAATCCGACGCCGGAGCCTCGATCGCCGACGACGAGAGCGCGTCCGCCGCCCAGGCCTGACCCCGTCGGGCCTGTGGACCGGCCCCGTCCGCGCCGAAAAGCGGCCTAGACTGGAGATTCCCCGACTCGAACCCGTCGAGCCAGTCCACAGTGCCCCAGCACGAAGCAGGCGGACGATGCACCCACGGCGCCGCGCCACGGCCATCGTCGCGGCGATGGTCGCCGCGGCTGGGTTCGGCGCGTCCTCCGCGGTCGCGTTGCCGACCAAGACGGACGACCCCCAGTCCGGTGGTGTCCTGCCCCGCGCGGTTCCCGCGGCGGGCACGTTCTACCCCACGACCGTCGCCCGGCTGCTCGGGACGAACGGCACCGGGTATGCGGTCGAGCCAGGCGCCGGTGCGACCATCGCCGTCGCCGGCCGCGCGGGTCTGCCGAGGTCCGGCATCTCCGCGGTCGTCGTGAACGTCATCGCGGTCGCGGGTCCGACGGACGCCGCGCTCTCGTTTGGGCCGGCCGGGACGCCGCCGGCACCTCCCTTGCTCGTCGCGCCCGCCGGCATCACCCGGTCCGCCCTGCTGACGCTGCCCCTCGGCTCGGGTGACTCCATCGCCGTGACGACCACGGCGTCAGCCGACGTGGCTGCGGACGTCGTCGGCTTCTACGCCGCCGACGACACGGTGCTGGGCAGCCTCGGCGTCTCGGGCGGGTACCAGCCCGTCGACGTAACGCGGGTGTTCGACAGCGACACGGCCCAGCCGCTCGCGGCCGGCGGCCGGCAGCTGCTGGCCGTCGACCTCGGGACCGCGGCTACGCCGCATACCACGGCACTGCTCGTCCGGGCCACCGTCAAGGGCGCCCAGGCATCGGGAACCCTCACGGTGGGCTCCACCGTCGAGGCGGCTCCGTCCGTACCCTTCGTCGCCGCGGTCCCGGCCTCCAACCTCGCCGTCGTCGCGGCGTCGGCTGACACCGACGGACGCCTCGACGTTGCGGTGACGAACGCGTCAACCGGTGCCACCGGCGTCGCGGTGGACCTCGTCGGGTTCTACGACGACGGAGCGCTCGGACCCAACTTGCGGTTCCGGCCGCTGCCACAGACCCGGGTCGTCGACACGTCGAGCGGGCTCGGGACGGGCGCGCTCCAGCCGGGACGCCGCACGACGGTGACGCCCCGTGACAGCGTGGTGGGCAACAGCACGTTCGGCCTGGTCGGCGTCGCAACGACCACACCCGCCGGCGGGCCGGCAGCGGTCAGCGTCGACTCCCCGGAGGCCACGCCGACCACCGACGTCGAGGTGGCCGCCGGTGCCACCTCGGTTCCGGTGCAGACGGAGGTCAGCGCTGCTCGCGGCCTGGCGTTGCAGTCCCGGGCCGGCAGTGCCCCGACGGGAGTGACCGTGGACGTCACCGGCTCGTTCGAGGCATACCCGCCGGTGACGAACCCCGCCGCCCGCGGCTGGGTCGCGCCGGTGTCCGGTTGGCAGGTCTCGGCGACCGCGCGCTGACGACCCCGACCTGCGCGAGATGCGCTCAGGGCGAACACGGTCCGGACCGGGATTCGTGCGTCCAACCCCGACGTTAGGGTCATTGCGAAGCACGACCGGACTCACGACCTGATGGAGGCCACTGTGGCCAACGACCACGAGATCGTCGCCGCCGGCGAGACCCAGACGCTCGGCCTGGACGACCACATCTACAACCGCCTGCTCAAGGAGCGGATCATCTTCCTCGGCTCCGAGGTGCGCGACGACAACGCCAACGCGATCTGCGCGCAGATGCTTCTCCTCGCCGCCGAGGACCCGAACAAGGACATCTGGCTCTACATCAACAGCCCGGGCGGCTCGGTGACCGCGGGCATGGCCATCTTCGACACCATGCAGTGGGTCCCCAACGACGTCGCCACCGTCGCGATGGGGATGGCCGCGTCGATGGGCCAGTTCCTCCTCAGCGCCGGTACTCCCGGGAAGCGGTATGCGACGCCGCACGCTCGCGTCATGATGCACCAGCCATCGGGCGGCATCGGCGGCACGGCCAGCGACATCAAGATCCAGGCGGAGCAGATGCTCCACATCAAGAAGCAGATGGCCGAGCTCATCGCCGAGCACACTGGGCAGCCGCTCGACCAGATCGAGCGCGACTCCGACCGCGACCGGTGGTTCACCGCGGAGGAGGCCAAGAAGTACGGGTTCGTGGACCAGGTCTTCACGCGGGCGGCCCAAGCCGAGCGCGGGAACGACCAGGGTGACGCGCCGTTGACCGGAGACGCCAGCACGAACGGAGACAGCAAGTGACCGGCATCAACTACGCGCCGCAGGGCCGCTACATCCTGCCGCAGTTCGAGGAGCGCACGTCCTACGGGATGAAGCGCCTCGACCCCTACACGAAGATGTTCGAGGACCGGATCATCTTCCTCGGCGTCCAGGTCGACGATGCGTCGGCCGACGACATCATCGCCCAGCTCATCGTGCTGGAGTCGCAGGATCCCGACCGCGACATCCTGATGTACATCAACAGCCCGGGCGGTTCCTTCACCGCCATGACGGCGATCTACGACACGATGCAGTACATCCGGCCGGACATCCAGACCTTCGTCGTCGGGCAGGCCGCGTCGGCGGCTGCCGTCCTGACGGCGGCGGGGGCCAAGGGCAAGCGGTTCGCCCTGCCCAACGCCCGGATCCTCATCCACCAGCCGGCGTTGGCCGGCGGTGACTACGGTCAGGCGTCCGACATCGAGATCCAGGCCAACGAGGTGCTCCGGATGCGCACCTGGCTGGAGGAGACGCTGGCCAAGCACACCGGACGCACCCCGGAGCAGGTCAACGAGGACATCGAGCGCGACAAGATCCTGTCGGCGGACACCGCCAAGGAGTACGGCATCATCGACGACGTGCTGCTGTCCCGGAAGGGCTCGGCGGACGGCTGAGGCGTCTATCCGGCGTCGCGTTCGCGCTGGGGACGGGTCCGCGGGATGAGGACGTCGCGGACCCTCCCCGCATGTCCGCCGAGAGCGGAACGGGCGAATGGGGCGTGCGGCGCGGCCGGGTCTGCGCGTGTAATAGGAGCGGACAGGCGGTCGGACCGGTAGCGTCAGTCGGACCGCGGCCCCCGGAAAGCAGCTCCCGGACAGCAGGAGGACCCACGTGGCACGCATCGGAGACGGTGGCGACCTCCTGAAGTGCTCGTTCTGCGGCAAGTCGCAGAAGCAG
>DATLPT010000248.1:0-5062 GCA_035535635.1 Lapillicoccus sp.
GCGCCGCCGCGCTGATGACGGTGGCCGGCGCCACCTCGGCATACGCCGAGGGCATCGGCGTCCCGGGTGGAGGCCAACCCGTGATGGTGGAACTTCACAATGACCCGATGATCTTCCCGGCCGGAACCGTCTGTCCGTTCCAGGTCACGGTGGCCGATGTCGACACGAACGTGACCGGCAAGGTCTATGACAACGGGACCATGAAGGGGAGCGGCAGGCTCTTCACCAGCATCACCAACGACTTGACCGGTGACAGCGTCCTGCGCAATATCTCCGGCCCTGGTCAGATCTTCACCGACTCGGCCGGCTTGATTCACTTCATCCTTAACGGAGCTTCGTTGAACTGGGTGACGGAAGGTATGGACGCCACGGAAACCGTTGACGTGGGGCTCTACATTCGGCACGGATCCGTGGTCTACGACGGCTTCACGCTCGTGGCATACACGGGCACCGCCGAGAACCTCTGCGAGACCCTCGCTGACTGACGCAACGGCGGGTCAGTTGAGCTCGACGAGGACCGGAGCGTGGTCGGACGGGTTCTTGCCCTTGCGCTCCTCGCGGACGATCTCCGCGTGCTTGACCCGGGCGGCGAAGGCCGGCGAGCCGAGAACGAAGTCGATCCGCATACCCTCCCGTCGCGGGAACCGGAGCCGCTGGTAGTCCCAGTAGGTGTAGGTGCCCGGACCCGGCGCATACGGGCGGACGACATCGGCGTAACCCGCGTCGACGACGCCCTGGAAGGCCGCCCGCTCCTGCGGCGACACGTGCGACTTGTCCTGGTAGAACTCCATGCTCCACACGTCCTCGTCGAAGGGCGCGATGTTCCAGTCGCCCATCAACGCGATCGCCGCGTCGGGATCCTTGTCGAGCCAGGTCTTGGCCGCGTCGCGGAGCCGGTGCAGCCAGTCGACCTTGTAGAGCATGTGCGGGTCGTCGATGTTGCGGCCGTTCGGGACGTAGACCGACCAGATGCGCACGTCGCCGACGGTGGCACCCAGCGCTCGCGCCTCGCTCTCGACCGGCTCTCCCCAGCCGGGCATGTTCTCGAAGCCGACCTGGACGTCGTCCAGGCCCACCCGTGAGGCGATCGCGACGCCGTTCCACTGGTTGAACCCGACGTGCGCGACCTGGTAGCCGAGCGCCTCGAAGGTGAGGTAGGGAAACTGGTCCTCCCGGGTCTTGGTCTCCTGCATGGCCAGGACGTCGAGGTCAGCGCGCTGCAGCCAGTCCTCCACGCGGGCGATGCGGGACCGGATCGAGTTGACGTTCCAGGTCGCGATGCGCACCCCGGCAACCTATCCGCCTACGCTGGTTGGCATGACGACCGCGCTGGTGACCGGGGCGACGTCCGGGATGGGATATGAGTTCGCCCGTCAGCTCGCCGAACGCGGCCACGACGTGGTCCTCGTCGCGCGTGACAGGGTCCGCCTCGAGAACGTCTCCGACGAGCTGCGCCGCGACTACAAGGTGCGGTCCGAGATCCTCGTTGCCGACCTCTCCGACCGGGCCCAAACGGGCAAGGTCGCGCAGCGGCTCTCCGACGAGGCTCGCCCGGTGGACCTGCTTGTCAACAACGCGGGCCAGGCGCAGCGCCGGGGATTCCTCGGCAACGAGGTCGAGGTCGAGGAGGCAGCCCTCGACCTGCACGTCACGGCGGTGCTCGTCCTCTCTCACGCGGCTGCCCGGGCCATGAAGTCTCGAGGCCGCGGCGGCATCATCAACGTCTCGTCCATCGCCTCATTCACCGCGATGGGCAGCTACTCGGCCGCCAAGGCGTGGGTGCGGGTCTTCTCCGAAGGACTGTCTCGAGAGCTCGCCGGCAGCGGGGTGACCTGCATGGCCCTGTGTCCGGGCTTCACGCATACCGAGTTCCACGAGCGAGCCCGGCTCAACATGTCGCGCCTGCCCGAGATCCTGTGGTTGAACGCTCCGTCGGTGGTCCGCCAAGGACTCGACGACGCGGCGAAGGGCAAGGTCGTCTCGGTGCCGAGCGTGCAGTACAAGACGCTGGTCGGCCTCATGCAGGTCGCGCCGCGGTTCCTCGTCCGCGACGTCTCGGGTTCGCTGGCCCGCCGCCGCCGTCCCAAGTCCTGAGGCGTGGAGCTCCGTCTCGAGTGGGGACCGACCGGAGCGAAGGCCCTCGCGCCCGAGTGCGACGTCGCGGTCGTCGTCGACGTGCTCACCTTCTCCACGACGGTGACGGTCGCGGTCGACGAGGGGGTCCAGATCAAGCCCTACCGCTGGGCCGACGCCGCCGGCGACGCGGCGCGCGCCGCGGGCGCGACCATGGCCGTCCCGCGGGCGGAGGCTGCGGTCGGTGACGTCAGCCTGTCGCCGGCGACGTTCCGTTCGGCCGACGGGCTGTCGCGGGTTCTCCTCCCGTCGCCCAACGGATCCACGATCTGCGCGGCGCTCGCGCAGGCCGGCGCGACCGTCGTCGTGGGCAGTCTGCGGAACCGCCGGGCGGTGGCGAGCCACCTGCGCGAGCGCGGCGGCCGCATCCTGCTCGTCCCGGCCGGCGAGCGCTGGCCGGACGAGACACTGCGCCCGGCGATCGAGGACCTCTGGGGAGCCGGCGGGATCGCCGCGGCGCTCCTGGACGGGAGCGCACCGGAGGTCGCGCTGAGCGACGATGCGCTGGCCGCGGTCGCCGCATACGCGCTCGTCGAGAGCCGCATCGGCGAGGCGCTCGAGGCATGCCCGAGCGGGCAGGAGCTCATCGACATGGGGTATGCGTCGGACGTCGCCGTCGCGGCGGAGCTCGACACGAGCCAGGCAGTGCCGACGTTGGTGGACGGCTGGCTGGTATCTCAGGTCGGCGAGTAGAGGCGCGCGGAGTAGCCCTCGCCGTAGTAGCGCTCCAGCTCCTCGATCGACTCGTCCGGGCGCTCGAGCTGCTGGGCGACGTGCGCTCGCGAGGGAACGGCGTCGGGATTCCACGTCTCGGACTGCCAGAGCTGGGCGCGGACGATCGCCTTGCCGCAGTGGAAGAACACTTGCTCGACGCGGACCTCGAGCGCAAGCACGGGCCGGTGCCCCTTTACGACGAGGTCGTCGAACCAGGGCGCGTCGCCGACCAGCCGGGCCGTGCCGTTGACGCGCAGCGTGTCGGGGCGGCCCGGGATGACGAACAGCAGGCCGACGTGGGGGTTGGCCAGGATGTTCAAGTAGCCGTCGGCCCGCTTGTTGCCGGGACGCTCGGGGATGACGAGAGTGCGCTCGTCGAGCACGTGAGCCAGGCCCGCCGGATCACCCTTGGGAGAGGCGTCGACGGTGCCGTCGGCGTTCGAGGTGGCGACGACGCAGAACGGCGACGCGGAGATCCACTGCCGGTGCAGGTTCGCCAGCGCGGGCCTGACCTTGTCGATCACCCGCTGGATCGGGAAGCCGACGACGGCGCGCAGCTCCTCCTCGTCCGTGATGTACGCGGTTTCGGTGGCGCGAGCGACGGCCGTCATGACGTCGACGGTAGGGGAGGACGACCGGACGTCTCGCCTAGATTTGTCACGTGAGCATCGACACGACCACCGACGTCTCGACCGCCCGGGTCCGGCTGCTCGACCTCATCAGGGCCAAGGCGATCGTCCACGGCAACGTGACGCTGTCGTCCGGCCGCGAGGCCGACTACTACGTCGACCTGCGCCGGATCTCGCTGGACGGTGAGGCCGCACCCCTGGTCGGGGTGGTCATGCGTGACCTCACCAGGGACCTCGACTACGACGCGGCGGGCGGGCTGACTCTCGGCGCCGATCCGGTCGCCACGTCGATGCTCCACGCCGCGGCGGCCGCGGGGGAGCGGTGCGACGCCTTCGTGGTCCGCAAGGAAGGCAAGGCCCACGGCCTGCAACAGCGGATCGAAGGCCCCTCGGTGGCCGGCCGACGAGTGCTCGTCGTCGAGGACACGACGACGACCGGCGCCTCCCCGATTGCGGCGCTGCGGGCGGTTCGCGAGGCGGGTGGTGAGGTGGTCGCGGTGGCGACCATCGCGGACCGGGCCACGGGCGCCGGCGCGAAGATCGAGGCGGAGGGCGTCGCATATCGGTTCGTCTACTCGCTCGAGGACCTCGGCCTCCCACCCCACGAAGTTCTCCGCTCCGCTCCGATACTTCGCGGGGACCCCGGGACATAGACAGCCCAAGCCCTAGGCTTCCCCCATGGGAACTACCCTGATCGTCATTCTCGTCATCGTCGTGGTGCTCGGGATCATCTTCGCCGCGCTCTACAACGGGCTGGTCAAGCTCCGCAACGTCGTACAGGAGTCTTGGGCCCAGATCGACGTCGAGCTGAAGCGTCGGCACGACCTCATCGGCAACCTCGTCGAGACGGTCAAGGGGTACGCCGCGCACGAGCGCGGCACCCTCGATGAAGTCACCCACGCTCGCGCCGCCGCGATGGCGCCCAACCAGAGCCCCGCCCAGGCAGCGCAGACCGAAGGCGAGCTGAGCCGCGCGCTGGTCAACCTCCAGGCGGTCTCGGAGGCCTACCCCGACCTCAAGGCGAACCAGAACTTTATGGCCCTCCAGAACGAGCTCGGCTCGACGGAGGACCGGATCGCCAGCGCCCGCCGCTACTACAACGCCAACGTTCGTGCCCTCAACACCAAGGTCCAGACGCTGCCGACGAACGTCATCGCCGGCATGGCGGGGGTGAGCAAGGCGGAGTACTTCGAGACCGAGGGCATTGCCCGAGAAACCCCGCGGGTCGACTTCGGCACCAGCGGGTCTTCGGCTCCGTCGGTCGGCCAGGGACCGGCCGCGGGCGGCCAGCTGCCGCCCGGTCCGCAGGACGCGCCGCCGCCTCAGCAGGGGTGACGGCGCCGGCGGGGTCGCGTTCCGTGCTCCGGCGGCTCACCGGGTTCACGGTGCTGCCGCTGCTGTCACTGGTCACCCCGTTCCTGTTGATGCCGGTTGTGGCGCGCGTCGCCGGTCCGCCGGGCTGGTCGAGCTTCGTTGCGGGGCAGGCGGTCGGGACCGTCGGGGCCACCGTGGTCTTCTGGGGGTGGAACGTCGGCGGGCCGGTGCTCGTAGCCCAGGCGTCGACGGCCGCCGAGCGGGCCGAGGTG
>DATLPT010000249.1:0-18256 GCA_035535635.1 Lapillicoccus sp.
GGGTGACACGGGGATGCCGAACAGGCTCAGGGTCTCGGTGCACCGCTCACCCTCGGCGAGGTTCGGGCAGGCGGCGCTCGTGGCGACCGAGGTGAGGTACGGGGCCATGAGGACCGTCGCCGTCGTGGTCACATACGCGGAGTTGGCCCAGTCGTACCAGTACCAGGCCCGCTGCTCCCGGGTCTCCCGCCCCGGCGGAGATGGCGCCGTGACGGCGACGTCGTCGGTCATGTGCGGAAGCGTGACACACCCCCGAGCACGTGAACGGGCTCCCAGCGGATCGCGCGCTGGGAGCCCGTTCCTGGAGTCGCTCAGCCGCGGGTCACGCGCCCTCCGACACCGGGTAGATCTCGTCCGCGACGAGGCCGTGCGCCTCGCGGTGGACGGTGTTCGCCGCGTCGGTGTCCGGCGCGTCGACGAGGCAGAAGATCTTGCCCTCCGCCTCGTTGACCCAGTACCGCAGGTACTTCACGCCGTACGGTGCCTGCGTCTGCAGGTCGGCCGCGTGGGCCTTGGCGACGTCGGCGACACCGACGGGGCCGTTCATCGTGTGGACGTCCATGAAGAGGGACATAGTCGTTCTCCTGAGCTGGTCTATCTGGCGGGTGATCAGCCGGTTACCGGCCTGGCTCAAGGGAACGGCAGTGGGTCAGGTCCCCACATCGGGAGTTGTCCCCATGTTGGGGACCAGCCCCCGCCGGCGGGCCACGGCCGCGGCGGCCGCGCGGTTCGGCTCCCCGAGCTTCCTCAGCACGGACGAGACGTGGTGGTCGACGGTCTTCTCCGAGAGGAATAAGCGATCGGCCAGCTGGGCGTTCGTGAGGCCCTGCGCCAACAGGGCCAGCACCTCGAACTCGCGCGCCGTGAGCCCGGCCGGGTTGGCGCGCGTCTGCTGCCGGGGGCCGCGGGGGATCACCTGACCGGCGCGGCGGCGATCGCGCAGCAGTACCGCACGGGTCTCCACCGCTCCCTGCGCGGCGAGTAGCTCGGTGCCGGCGCGGGCGTCGTCGACCGACTCCGAGCGGGAGAGGCAGACGCCTTGCCACCACGGACAGCCGAGTCGCTCCCACACGGCCGCGGCCCCGAGCCAGTCGTCGTCGGCCATCCGCGCGAACGGTTCGGGCCGGTCCGGGCGGCCGGGCACGTCGACCCCCGCGATCCGTCGCCACCAATCCGCCTCGGCCAGCTCCCAGCCCAGGAACAGGTCTGTGGCGAAGGCGTCGAGCGGAGCCAGCTCCCGAGCCGCCCCGTCGAGGTCGTCGGCCATCCACGCGGCCTCGGCCCGGGCGGCTGCGACCGGCAGGATCCGCTGGATCTCGCCGGTGTCGGCGGCGAGGTCACGAGCCAGGTCGAGCCGCTCGTCCGCGAGACGTCGGACACCGCGCCGGAGCGCAACGGTCCCGGTCACGACCAGGGCAGGCACGCGGCTGACCGGAGGGACGCTCGGGTTCCGCACCACCGGGTCGGCCAGCTGCACCGCCGCCGCATACCGGCCCTGTTCGAGCATCGACGCGGCCAGCCACGCCTCCATGTACAGCTCCCACGCGACGAGGTCGTGTTCGGTGCAGTAGGCGATCCCGGCACGCAGGTTCCGGTCGGCGCTGCGAAGATCCCGGTTGCGGACCTGACCGACCCCGAGGTTGGTGTATGCGCGCGCGGCGTGTTCGTGGAGGTCGTCGGTTACAGCGATGTCGAGGCTCTGGTGGAGGTGCGCGACGCCGCCGACCGGGTCGGAGCCGAAGAGCAGCGCCGTGCCGAGATTGTTCAGGGCGTGGGACTCGACCTCACGGTCGCCGATCGAGCGCGCCAGCTCGACGGCCCGGCCACCCCACGCGAGGGTCTCGGGAACCCGTCCAGCCAGCATGGCCAGCTGGCCTTTGTTGCTCACGGCCATGGCCAGCTCGTGACCCACCTCGAGAGGTTCGAGCGTCGCCACGGCCAGGTCGGCGTACCGGTCCGCTTCGTCGCGGCGGCCCATGAACCAGGACAGCCGAGACACCCACCGCTGGGCGGCGCCGACGGCCTCGGAGGACGGGTCGCCCTGCTCGTGGAGTTCGAGAGCCCGACGGCGTGCCGCGAGTGCCGCCTCGGGCTCGTTGGTGAGGTAGCACTCGTACGAAAGCCGGTCGTAGAGGCGCGCGGTCCGCTCACGATCGAGGACCTCGGAAAAGCGCAGCGCGATCCGGTACTCGCGGGCAGCCTCGCGGTGCGCTCCGAGGCGGGCGGAGTGGGCGGCCGCCGAGACCGCGTACCGCACCGCGTCCTCCTGCTGCCCGGCTCCGGCCGCGTGGTGAGCCAGCCTGGTCGTCGGCGCTGCCAAGGCGGATCAGGGCCGCGAGGGCGGTCGCGTGCACCCGGGTCTGCACGCCGGCCGGAAGGCTCGCCTCGACCGTCTCCCGGGCGATCTCGTGGCGGAACGCGAAGCCGGGGCCGCCCCCCTCGGCGACAAGTATTCCATGGCCAACGCACATGTCGACCGCCTCGGCCGGCTGGCCCGCCACCTCGCCGATGAGCTGGAGCGACGCGCCGGGTCCGAGGACGGCAGCGGCGCCCAGGACGTCGCGCGCCGGCTGTGACAGCTGGCTGATTCGCGCCAGCACGGCGTCGCGCACCGTCGGGGGCGTGTCCACGGCACCGGCGGCCAGGACTTCGGTGACGAAGAACGGGTTCCCTCCGGTCCGCTCGAACAGCGCGTCGACGTCGAGCCCAGAGCCCGAGTCGGCCACGAGGGCCGCAACGGCCTCCGCGCTTAAGGCGGGCAGGTGCATCCGGTCGACGTGGGGGGCCGTGGCGAGGTCGCCGAGCAGAGCGGTGAGGGGGTCACCGGGTCCGACCTGATCGTCGCGGAACGTCGCCACGGCGAGCAGCGGCACTTCCTCGAGGCGGCGGCCGAGAAACCGCATGAGCTCGAGGGTCGCCTCGTCAGCCCAGTGGACGTCCTCGAGAACGAGCACCGTGGGGCCTTCGGTGAGTCGCGCCCGGATGTGCCGGAACAACCGGGGACGGGTGGCCCGGGTCGTGCCGTCGATGGCGTCCGCCAGCTCGGGAAGGGCATCCACCAGCGGACCGAGCGGCGGTGGGATCGCCACGTTGTCGCAGAAGCCGCGCAACACCCTCACGTCCGGACCGACCCGCGTTGCCAGCAGCCCTACGAGCGATGTCTTGCCGACGCCCGCCTCCCCGCCGAGCAGGACGAGACGCCCGGAGCGCGCGTCGGCGTCCCGCACCCACTTGAGCAGCGGGGCGAGGAACGGGTCACGCTCGACGAGCACGCGACCATTCTGACCTGAGGAGAGTGTGCCGAGCGACGAGAAAGTGGGCGGGCCGGCTGGCACGATGCGACTCATGAGCGATCGCGCCGCTACGGCGCACACCGAAGGGCAGTCGGAGGCAGGACCCCCCCGCCCCCGCGGGACCCATCTGGAACGGTCCGACTGGGTGGTCATCGGCCTGTCCGTCCTCTTCACCGTCGTCGCCGGCCTGGCCCACTACCTCGGTGGGGGAGCGGTGCTCGCGTTCGTGGCCGCGGCCGCTGCCGTGGCATTGCTGGCCGCGCTGGTCGGCCGGTCCGTCGAGCAGCTCGGCGACCGCTTCGGCCCGGGCGCCACCGGCGTGTTGCAGTCGGCGCTGGGCAACCTGCCGGAGCTCTTCATCTCGTTGTTCGCGCTCAAGGCCGGCCTCGTCGCGGTCGTCCAGGCGGCGCTGATCGGCTCCATCCTCGCCAACCTGCTCCTCGTCCTCGGCCTGTGCTTCATCGTCGGCGGTCTCAAGCACGGCACGCAGAACCTCGACAGCGCGCGGGCTCGGAGCATCACGGTCATGCTGCTCGTGTCCGTCGCTGCCATGGTGATGCCGTCCGTGGCCCACCTCATTCACGCGCCGGCTGCTGAGCACGAGACGACCCTGTCGATCATCGCCTCAGTCGTGCTACTGCTGCTCTTCGTCCTCACCCTTCCGGCCTCGTTGCGGCGTGACGACAGTCCTGGCAGCCCGGGTGTGTCGGGAGAGTCCGAGCCGCCCCGGTGGAACCTGCCCTTCGCCGTCGGCATGCTCGCGGCGAGTGCGGTCGCCGCGGCGTTCGTGTCCGACTGGTTCGTCTCGGCCCTGGAGCCCGCGATGACCTCCTTCGGCATCTCCGAGGCGTTCGCCGGCCTCGTCGTCGTCGCCATCGCGGGCAACGCCATCGAGAACGTCGTCGGCGTCCAGCTGGCCGCCAAGAACCGGTCGGAGTACGCATTCGCGGTCGTCATCAACTCGCCGCTCCAGATCGCGCTCGTGCTGGCGCCGCTGCTGGTCATCCTCTCGTCGATGCTCGGGTTATCGGCGCTGACCCTGGTGTTCTCACCGCTGCTCGTTGTGTCCGTCGCGGTCGCCGTCCTGCTCAGCGCCTTCATCACCTTCGACGGCAAGTCGACCTGGATCGAGGGCGCCGGCCTCATCGCCCTCTACGGCGTCATCGCGGCCACCTTCTGGTGGGGATAGGACGCCGCGGTTGCCGGTCGGGCGGCCGGAGGAACACCGCCAGGGGCGGCGGTCATCGCCTCGTCGTCCCAGCCGTGATTCGCGCCCTTGACCCCTCCGCGAACGGGCGGCCGGCATCGCCGCCACCAACGCCGCGGCGGCGTCGGCGAACAGGGGGAGTGGCTCCTCGCCGCACAGCACCGCCGCGGTCGTCGGCGAGGATCAGTTCGCGCAGCCGGCTCGCCTCGTCGTTGCCCTCGACGGGTTTCGGTGAGAGCGGGATCTCGACAGGGCGAATCGGGTGAGCTCCAGTCCTGCGGCTGCCGCATACAGGCAGAGCGAAGCTCCCGAGGACCACCCGAACACCGATGCCGGCCCTCCGACGACGCCGCGAGCTATGCGGACAGCGGCGCGACGGCGGCGCGGAGGTTCAGCGCGGCGGTGACGAACAGGACTGCGGAACCCTCGCCCTGGATGTCGTACGCGATCGACGTGCCGTCACGAGACATCCCGGTGCTGGCCATGGATACTCCTTCGTCGGGGAGAACGTGTGACCGCTCGGCCGGCCAGAAGTCATCGGCCGCGACGCCACGACCCGGTCAGAGGAGGAGCAGGGATGAGCAAGGCATCGCGTACCCGTCCAGCGAAAGGCGCGCTCCACACCGCCGACAGCCATGACGTGATCCGGGTGCACGGCGCGCGGGTGAACAACCTCAAGGACGTCAGTGTCGAGATCCCGAAGCGGCGGCTGACCGCGTTCACCGGCGTCTCCGGCTCGGGCAAGAGCTCGCTGGTGTTCAGCACCATTGCAGCCGAGTCGCAGCGGCTCATCAACGAGACCTACAGCACGTTCGTCCAGGGCTTCATGCCGACTTTGGCCCGTCCCGACGTCGACCTCCTCGACGGCCTGACGACGGCGATCATCGTCGACCAGGAGCGGATGGGCGCCAACCCCCGGTCAACCGTCGGCACGGCCACCGACGCCAACGCGATGTTACGGATCCTCTTCAGCAGACTGGGAAAACCGCACATCGGGTCACCCAACGCCTACTCCTTCAATCTGCCCTCGGTCAGCGCCAGCGGCGCCATCACCGTCGAACGCGGGAACCGCACCAAGACCGAGAAGGCGACCTTCACGCGGCTCGGCGGCATGTGTCCGCGCTGTGAGGGCATGGGCTCGGTCAACGACTTCGACCTGACGGCGCTCTACGACGAAGGCTTGTCCCTGAACGAGGGAGCCTTGACGATCCCGGGCTACAGCATGGACGGCTGGTACGGCCGGATCTTCCGAGGCTCCGGGTTCTTCGACCCGGACAAGCCGATCCGCAGGTACACCAAGCGCGAGCTGCACGACCTGCTCTACAAGGAGCCGACCAAAGTCAAGATCGAGGGCATCAACCTGACCTACGAGGGACTGATACCGCGGATCCAGAAGTCGATGCTGTCCAAGGACGTCGACGCGCTACAGCCGCACATCCGCTCCTTCGTCGAGCGGGCCGTGACCTTCCAGACCTGCCCCGAGTGTGAGGGCACCCGGCTCTCCAAGGAGGCCAGGTCCTCGACCATCGACGGCAAGAGCATCGCCGACATCTGCGCGATGCAGATCAACGACCTGGCCGAATGGGTCCGTGGGCTCGAGGAGGCGTCGGTGGCGCCGCTGCTGGACTCGCTGGGGGAGACGCTCGACTCGTTCGTCGAGATCGGGCTCGGCTACCTGAGTCTGGATCGTCCGTCCGGCACCTTGTCCGGGGGAGAGGCCCAGCGGACCAAGATGATCCGCCATCTCGGTTCGGCGCTCACCGACGTCACGTACGTCTTCGACGAGCCGACGATCGGCCTCCACCCCCACGACATCCAGCGGATGAACGACCTGCTTCGGCAACTGCGGGACAAGGGCAACACCGTGCTCGTCGTGGAGCACAAGCCGGAGACGATCGATATCGCCGACCACGTCGTGGATCTCGGTCCGGGTGCCGGGACCGCCGGGGGAGAGGTGGTGTTCGAGGGCACCGTCGAGGAGCTTCGGGGGAGCGACACGATCACCGGCCACCACTTCGACGACCGGGCCTCCGTCAAGGACACGGTGCGGCAGCCGTCGGGGGCGTTGGAAGTCCGTGGTGCCTCGACCCACAACCTCCAGAAAGTGGACGTCGACATCCCGCTCGGCGCGCTCGTCGTCCTCACGGGAGTGGCGGGCTCGGGGAAGAGCTCCTTGATACAGGGCTCAGTGGCCGGGCGTGATGGAGTCGTGGTCATCGACCAGGGCGGCATCCGCGGGTCGCGGCGGAGCAACCCGGCGACCTACACCGGCGTACTCGACCCCATCCGCAGCGCCTTCGCCAAGGCCAACGGGGTCAAGCCGGCCCTGTTCAGTGCCAACTCCGAGGGCGCCTGCCCGACCTGCAACGGTGCCGGCGTCATCTTTACCGACCTCGGCGTGATGGCCACCGTCGAGTCGACCTGCGAGGAGTGTGGCGGCAAGCGGTTCATGGCCGAGGTCCTCGAGTACACCTTCAGCGGCAAGGACATCAGTCAGGTCCTCGCGATGTCGGTGGACGAGGCGGCCGAGCTGTTCGGCTCCGCCGAGACGAAGGTGCCCGCCGCGGACAAGGTCCTGGCGCGGCTGCACGACGTCGGCCTGGGTTACGTGACCCTCGGCCAGCCGCTGACGACGCTGTCCGGCGGCGAGCGGCAGCGCCTCAAGCTCGCGACGCACATGGGCGAGAAGGGCGACGTCTACGTCCTCGATGAGCCGACCTCGGGCCTGCATCTTGCCGACGTGGATCAGCTCCTCGGTTTACTCGACCGGCTCGTCGACGCGGGAAAGTCGGTCGTCGTCATCGAGCACCACCAAGCGGTCATGGCGCACGCGGACTGGATCATCGACCTCGGTCCAGGCGCCGGCCACGACGGCGGGCGGATCGTCTTCGAGGGCACACCCGCCGACCTCGTCGCGAAACGGTCGACGCTCACGGGCGAGCACCTGGCCGCCTACGTCCGCGCCTGACGCTCCCAGCGGAGGCTTTCCCGGCCGGTTGCAGCCGCTCGTCGCCGGGGATACGTTCGCAAGCGTGCCAGAGCCGGAGCAGCCGGGTTCCCGCCGGGAGGCTCCTGACTACCGTCTGGCCGCCGCCGGCCGGGAGGCGGCGGAGGATGAGCGGCTCGACCTACTCGAGCAGATCTACGATCCGTCCTCGCGCCGGGGACGCGCCCTGGTCCAGCCGGGCTGGCGATGTCTCGAGGTCGGGGCCGGGCGTGGCTCGATGGCGGTGTGGCTGGCCGCTCAGGTCGGTTCGACCGGCCAGGTGGTCGCGACCGACGTCGACACCCGATACCTCGCGAGGCTCGAGATCCCGAACCTCGAGGTCGTCGAGCACAACATCCTCGAGGACCCGCTCGATGCGCTCGAGCCCGGTTCGTTCGATCTCGTCTGCTCGCGACTGATGCTGTTCCATCTCCAGGGACGCCAGCAACAGGCGATCCGGCAGATGGTCGCGTGCCTGCGTCCTGGCGGCTGGCTCGTCGACGAGGACGCCGACTGGGGGACTGCCGGGGCTCCCGTCGATCCTGCCGATTCTCACTACGACGATTACCACCGGGTCTGGCGAGACGGCGACTGGTGGACGTCGCGTGGGTACGACAAGGCGTTCGGGCAGAAGCTGCCGATGCTTTTCGAACGCTGCGGTCTGGAGGACATCCGCTGTGAGGCGTCCACCGAGGTGGTGCGGGGGGAGTCACCCTGGGCGAGATGGTGGATCCCGACCCTCGAGGTCATGAACGAGCTGGGGGGTGGCGACGAGCTGTCCCGGCGCGAGGTCGAGATGATGACCACGGCGCTCGCCGACCCGACGGTCTGGCTGCGGAGGGAGCTGCTCCACGCCTGTTGGGGCCGCAAGGGCGACTCCTCGTAGCCTCCGGCGGTGGTCGGCCAGGCTCAGTAGGTCGCCGGGGTGGGTCAGCAGATCGTTGACCACGACGTGGGCCACGGGTGAGCCCGTCTAGCATCGGGCCGTGACCGCTCGAGTCCTAGGAGTCCATGTCGGCGCTCGGCATGACGACGCCGACCCGCTGGCCGAGGCCGTCGACTCCGGTGCCGACGCGGTCCAGCTCTTCCTGGCCGACCCGCAGGACTGGAAGATGCCGAAGCCGCATCCTCGCGCCGACGAGATCGCCGCGACATCGCTGACGGTCTTCGTCCACGCGCCGTACACGATCAACGTCGCGACGACCAACAACCGCATCCGGATTCCCAGCCGCAAGCTGCTGGCGGCGCATGCGGCCATGGCCGCCTCGCTGGGCGCGGCCGCGCTGATCGTGCACGGAGGGCATGTCCTGTCCGAGGGCGACGAGGCCACCGGCGTGGACAACTGGCGCAAGACCTTCGCCCGTCAGGCCGACGATGGAGGCTTCGGCCTGCCGGTGCTCATCGAGAACACCGCCGGCGGCGATCACGCCATGGCTCGTCACCTCGACGCCATCGGTCGGCTCTGGGACGCGATCGGCGAGTTCCAGCCGGGGTTCGTCCTGGACCTGTGCCACGCCTGGGCGGGCGGGCTCGACCTCGACACGGTCGTCGACGATGTCACCGCGATCACCGGCGGGCTGACGCTCGTCCACGGGAACAACTCCCGTGACGAGGCGGGCTCCGGACGAGACCGGCATGCGGGCCTGCTGGACGGGACGATCCCGCTGGATGTCATGGTCGACGTCCTGAACGCCTGCGACGCACCGGTCGTCCTGGAGACGCCCGGTGCTGCGACCGAACGGCGCGCCGAGATCGATCTGCTGCGCGACCGACTGAGCTGAAGCCGAGCCGCACGTCCTCGCCGGGACACAGGGACAGGCACGAACCCGATGTTCCGGCGATGTTGGCGGCTTCCGACCGCGCGTGCCGGTCGATCGGCTCGCATCGCCCGAGCCGACGCACAACCACGCGCTAGGCGGGATCGCCCGTCGCTGCTGGGCTGTCGGCGATGGCGTGGAAGAAGGCGTCGCCGACGGCTCGCCGCGTCTCCTTGTCGTGGTGCAAGGGTGGGGTTCCGAAGGGCACGAAGTAGGCGTAGCAGTGCGGACGCATCACCTCGATCGCGGTGAGCGCCAGGGGGAACGGGCTGACCGCGCTCAGGGGCGACTCCATGTCGCCCCGCCACACCGTGGCGAACTCGTCGCGGACGGCGAGGAAGCCCACGGGCTGTATCAGCCAGAACCCCTCACCGAGGCCGTCGACGTGCGGAGTCGTCGCGGAGAGCCAGGCCTCGACCTCGCGGGCGCCGACGTGGTCGTCGTCGCCCAGCAGTTCGTCCAGAGCCCCGTTCAGCCGGGCGGGGAGCTCGGTGAGCATCAGGGCGGCGGCTTCGCGGCTGGCCGCGCTGACGAGGAACGAGGGGGTCTTGGCCGGGGGCGCCTGCTCGATCAACGCCGCCACCACGTCAGGGTTCTGCGCTGCCCGCTCGAGGTACTCGTGGTAGTTGCGCCAGGCCGCGACCGGCTCGAGGGCGAAGCCGTCACACACGTCGTGCAGGCGCAACAGCCTTCGCGCCCGCCCCCGGAGCTCGGGCGACCCCGAATCCGCGAGCGCGGTCAGCGGCCGGCGAGACGCTCGGAGCCAGGCCAAGAGGTCGGCGTCGTCGCGGCATACCCCCACTCCGGCGTCGAAGCGCACCGCGGAGTGGACGTAGTCGAGATCCGGGACGACGGACCTTAGGTCGGCCAGGGCGGCTCGGTCGGCGCCATCGCTGCCCTCGGTATGCGGCGGAGAGCAGGCCAGGTCGAAGATGCCTTCCGTGCACCGAGTCAGCGCCGCGTCGGCCACAACGGCGGCGGGATGGTGGATGACCCATCGGTAGTGCTGGGCGCGCTGCACGAGCAGGGTCTCGAACGCCGAGATCGCGCGGGCGCCCAGACCGATCCGCCATCCGTCGGGCACCTGGTGGAGCTCGAGACTGTGCACGAGCCGGCGCCAGTCGATGCTGCCGAGCTCGGTGCCGGCCCGGCGCGAGTCGCGCATCAGGTAGTCGAGCCGGTCGACGTCGAACTGGCCGTCGATGACGCTGTGCAGGCAGTCGGTCCAGTCGTCTCCGGACCGGTCGGACAGGATGAGGCGGACGAGCGACCGGGGCAGATGACGGAAGCACTCGTCGGGCAGGGTGTCGAAGATCTGCAGTCCCGCCCACTCGTGGAACTGCGCCTGGCCGGTGAGGGCGGCGTACTCGGCCTGGTCCAGGGCCGCGTCGGCCCCCATGACGGCGACGATCCGCTCCTGGTAGAACCGCTCGAGCACGTGGGAGAACGGCGGGTGGCCGACGTCGTGCAGCAGGCCCACGGCGGCGACGGCCAGCCCGATCACCCGGGCGAACTCTGGCCACATCGGGGTGTCCTCGACCTCCTTGCCGCTGACCCAGGCCGCCGTGCACAGGTCCAGGTCCGGGGCCGCTCGGACGTCGCTGATGACCTCGCGGGCGAAGCGGGACCGCACGTCGTCCTCGCAGGTGCGCCACGCGCTCTCCCACCCGGCCACCGCGAGATGCATGGTGCCCAGCGCGTGCTCGTAGCGGAACCCGGTCAGTGACGGGTACCGCCGGTTGGCTCGGGCGTTCTGCGAGATGTTCCGCAGCCGTTGTACGGCCGCCGACGCCACGAGCGCCTCCAACTCGCCGGGGACCTCGACGTAGTCGTGGACGGGGTCGCGCACGACCCGACGGCGAGGCGGCGGATCGTCGGCTGCCGCCGTCCCGACCATGTCAGCACTATGCCCGAACTCGACAGCGAAGGTCGAGGTCCGACGGCGCGGCCGGTCTAGGGTCGTCCCGTGTTGCTCACCATCGAGCGCGTCGCGCTGCTCAAGCGCGTGTCGCTGTTCGAGCGGACCCCGGACCGCGTGCTGGCCGGGCTCGCCCGGACGCTCGAGGAGGAGACGTTTCCGGCCGGCTCGACGATGACCACCGAGGGTGCGGTCGAGGACTGGTTGTTCGTGGTGATCGACGGGACGGTGCGGGTCAGCCAATGGGGCCGGGTGATGGAGCTCGGACCGGGTGGGGTGGTGGGTGAGCTCGCCGTGCTCGCGTCGGAGCCACGGGTGGTCACCGCCGTCGCCCTGACCGACGTCCACGCATTCCGGCTGGGCAAGGTCGACTTCGACGAGGCGCTGCGCACCCGCCCGGAGATCGCGGCCGGAGTCATTGCCGAACTGGTGCGACGGCTGCGCACGCGCCATCCACCCGCGTGAGGAACCGCGTCCTTCTCCTCGCCGCGCAGGCCGGCCTGCTCGGCCTCTCGGTCGTGTTCCTCATCGTGCCGGCCAGCGCCCTGTTCCTCGACCGGTACGGCGCCGACGACCTGCCGTTCGTCTATCTCGCGGTCGCCGTGCTCGGGGTCCTGGTGTCGCGAGTGATTCGTGAGCTCCAGGCCCGGCTCTCCCTCGTGGCCGTGGCCACGTGGTGCATCGGCGCATACGTGGTGCTCGTCGCGGCCAGCTGGGTCCTGCTCCGGTTCGGTCACCAGGACTGGGTCTCGGCGCTGCTCGTGGGTCTGTTCCCGCTCGCGATCCCCGTGGGGTTCGTCCTGATCGGGACCCAGGCCGGGCGACTGCTCGACGTCCGCACCATGAAGCAGTCCTTCGCCCGCATCGTGGCCGGTTTCTCGCTTGGCTTCGTGGTCGGCGGGCTCGCGACGACGGCCCTGATCGGGCCACTGGGCGGGCCGGTCGACCTGCTGCTGGTCGACGTCGTCATCGGCGCTGTCTACCTGTGGACGGCGATCGCCACAGGCCGACGGTTCCCGGCCGAACTCGCCCGACGGCCGCCGCTGGAGTCCGGGACCGCGACCGCCGCGCCCCCGAGGAGTGCGCCGCCCCGTCGCCAGCGGCTGTTCGTGATGATCTTCGGCTACCAGCTGCTGGCCGCCGGCGTCACCCAGCTGCTCGACTACGTCGTGTGGGAGCGCGCGGCCTACCACTTCTCGGATCCCAGTGACCTGGCGCGGTTTCAGGGCCTCTACGGCACGCTGATCAACGTCGTCGCACTGACCTTCGTCTTCCTCGCGGCCGGGCGGCTCCTGGTCCGGTACGGCGAGCGCGGCGGCCTGACCGCCAACCCGCTCGGGATGATCGTCCTGCTCCTGCTGAGCACCGTCGTCGGGGTGCTGGCGGGTGAGGGCGGCACCGCCTTCTTCGTCGCGGTCTGTGCCCAGCAGGTCGCCCACATCGCCCTCATCGACGGCATGACGCGGGCGGCCATCAACACGGCGTACCAGGCTCTCCACCCGTCGAGCCGCCTGCACGCGCAGACCGTCGTCGAGGCGGCGGGTGCTCCGCTCGCTCTCGGGTTCGTCGGCGTCCTCCTGCTCGCCTTCCGGTTCGCCGACCTCGGGGTCATCGTCGTCGTCGCGGTCACCCTGGTTCTGACCGCGGCGTGGCTGGTCGTCGCCGTGGTCGCGTACGCGAGGTACCGCGAGGGCGTGCTCGCGCTCGTCGCCGCGCGGCCGTGGGAGCCGCTGGACCTCCTCCAGTCCGACGACGAGGTGGTCAAGGGCCTACTCGCCAGCGCGGACGGGCGCGACGTCATGGTCGGCCTCTCCGCGGTTAGCGGACGGCGCCCCCTGCTGGCGACGGAGGTGGCGGGACTGATGACGTCCGCCGACCCGTATGCGCGGCTGACCGCCGTCTGCGAGCTGATCGAGGCGGGAGGGGAGTCGGCCGAGGAGGCCCAGCAGCAATGGGTGACGGCTCTGGGCGACCCTGACGTCGAGGTACACCAGGCCGCACTCTCCGGGTCCGCCGCCGCACCGGACCCGTTCTTCGCCCCGTACCTGCTCGACGCCATCACTACCTCGCCACCCAGCGCCGCTCTCGCCGACGCCCTGGAGCGTCACGCAGCCGAGGTGGCGCCCGGCGCGGTAGGCCGGCTGGCGGACGAGCCGCCGGGGGTATCCCGTGAACGGCTCACCTGGGCCCTGGGGGTGATGCGGGACTCGCTACCGGCCGCCCCCGCTGGGCTTCCCGACATCCCGGCCGTGGTAGCCGACCGCGAGGTGCGGGTGGCGCGGGCGAGAGCCGCGACCGCCGCGCTCGGCGAGGACCCGGCCCTCCGGATGCTCCACCGGGCCCTGACCGAGGACGCCGAGCACTCGTCGCGCACGGTGGCCGAACACCTCGCCATGCACCACGGACGCCGTCGCGTCGACCGCATCGTGACCGCCCTCCGCGAACCCGGAGCGCACGAGCGTGCTCTGGCCATCGAGCTCCTCGAGGTGCTGGCCGGCCGCGAGACCGGCGAGCGCGTCGCGGCGCTGCTCGACCCGGATCCCAACGTCCTCGCCGCCGCTCCAGAGCGTTCGGCCGCCGAGTGGGTCACGGATCTGGTCGCGGACCCCGAGGGGCGTTGGGGCGACCCGTGGTTGCGGGCGTGCGCGATCCACGCGGCACCCGCCGTGTTCGGTCCGTTGGCCGACGAACTGGTCCGCCCCTGGGTCGACGACTCCGACCCGGTGGTGGCGGAGACGGCTCGCTGGGCGATCGGCGACCGTCGTCGTCTCTGGGACCATGGACCGGTTCGAGACGAGGTCTGAGACGAGGTCTGAGGAGACAGCCGGTGTCGAACGACTATGTGATCGCCGGTGGACAGCCGGGGTTCGACCGCATCTGATGCAACTCGCTGGAGTTGAACGCCGATAATCGACATTATGTCAACTACGCCGGAACCGGGGTATGCGGCTCCTCCCCCGGCCAGGCAGACCGGGCATGACCTCGGCCCGCGGGCGGCCGAGGAACAGCACCAGCAGCACGGCGACCACAGCGATGACGGCCACCCAGACCACGTCGGAGAACGACAGAGGCCGCAGCAGCAGGATGACCGCCGCGGCCAGGACGGCGATCACGACGCGGATGGTCCGGGCCTGCGACCCGATCCACTCACCGATGCGCCCGGTGGTGACACCCCGGGCTTCGGCGGCCTGACGGGAAGCGGTGGCCCCGTCGACGACCAGCCGACGAAGCCTGGCCGCCTGGCCCCTCGGCCCGGCGAACCACGCCACGACGGCCACGAAGACGGCGAGGGCGCCGATCGCCAGCACCGAGCTGCGCAGCAGGGTGAGGGACTGGGTGTAGATCGCGTCGGCCGCGGCCGCCGGGATGAGGTCTGGTGACACCGCGTTAGTGACAAAGATGCGACCCACACCCAGTGCGAGCGCCGTGACCAGCATGGCGGCCGCCAGGCAGATGGCGGCGATCACGACGGCCCTTCGGCGCTGCATGGCGGCAAAGACGGCACCGACGAACAGCGCCAGCACGACGAACGGAAGCCAGGTTCCGGCGCCGACCGCCAGCGCATACGCGGTGCGGATCTTCGGCACCGCGTCGGTCTTCGCGACGACGATCACCTTGTTGATGTCGGGGATGTTCGCGGCGAACCCCACCCCCCGGGCGACCAGCCGAGCCTTGACGGCGGCGATGATCGGCTGCAGCTGGACCCCGATCTCCCCGGTGTCACTGACCGTCACCGCCCGGTTCGGGCCGTCGAGGTCGCCTTGGAGCCCGACGAGACCGTCGTGCGCCGTGAGCAGTCCCTGACGCCACAGGTCCCGGAAGGCGGACGAGGCCACGACGTTGGAGATTGAGCTGTTGATGAACGACTGGATCCCCTCGGTCACCGGGGTCTGCAGCAGTTTCAAGGCCGAGGCCGCACGCGGCGGGAGGTTGAGCTGGTCGAGGCCGGTGAACACGTCATTGGTGAGGCCGGGGATGTCGACCGCGTTGTTGATCGCGGCGACCGCCTGGTCTCTGACCAGACCCTGCACGTTGGGGTCGTCGGCCAGCGGGGCGAAGGTGTCGACGAACGTGTCGGCCGACGTCAGCTGGATCCGCGCCCAGCCGGCGACCACGGCCGCCGGCGCGAGGACGGTGGCGAGCGCCATGAGGAGGACGGCGAGCACCACTCGCCACGTCCGGCGTGGGGCGGCAGCGGGTCCCTCAGCGGCCACTTCCGAGCGCAGTAGCTCGTTCTCCGCCGACAGCCGCCGAACCTGCTCTTCGAGGTCGGTCGCGGTCTCGTTGGTCCCGTCGGCCATCGGTCGCCTCCATTCGCAGGGCTGTCCATCTCCTGGATCGAGCATCCCGCATACCGGCGGTCGGCGGTAGCGCTTCGCTCAGAAGGCCAGATCGGCGGCCGTAACGACCTCGGCGATACGCCCCGGGCCGGCCTGGTACTGCCAGTAGAGGTTCGTGTGGTCGACCACCTTCTCGGGAGGCGGCGCACCCCATGCAGTGAGGTCCTCGGTCGTATGCGCGTCGCTCACCAGGGTCGTGTCATAGCCGCGGACAAAGGCACCGTGGAGGGTGGCGCGGATGCACTCGTCGGTTTGGGTGCCGGTGACGACCACCCGTCCGACGCCGCGTTGGGCCAGCACGGACTCGAGGTCGGTGGCCTCGAACGCGTCGCCATAGCGCTTCGGGACGAGGGCCTCGTCGTCGCGGCGCCGCAGCTCCGGCACGTACTGCCAGCCGTCACTCCCCTCGGTCAGCGCCTCGCCGTCGGAGTGCTGCACCCAGACGACCGGCACGTCCTCTTCTCGGGCGCGGTCCACGAGCGCCGCAATCGTCAAGACGGTGGCGTCGCGGTTGATCGAGTTGGCCACGACGCCGTTCTGCACGTCGATGACCATGAGGGCGGTATGCGGGCGGTCCGCGAAGGTCGACACCCGGCCAACGTATCGGCGTCCGCCGACACACCATCGGACGGCTACCGGTCGGCGTAGCGTGACGCCGTGGAGCCTGCCGACGTCGCAACGAGCCTCCTCCGGGCGTTCAACGACGGCGACCTCGACCGTATGCGCGAACTGATGGACCCGGGGCTGGTCGCGTGGGTGACCGACGCGGCCGGCGAGCCTCAGGCGGTGACCGGTGCCGACGCCTACTTCGGTCGCATCGCCGCGATGAACCTGCCCGCGGTGAGCTACCGCGTCACGCCGACCCAGGACCCCGTTTCCCTCGAGAACGACCTCATCCTGCTGATGGTCGAGGTCACCGCCGAGCGGGACGGCCGTCGGCTCCACAACTTCGCGGCCCACGTCCTGCGCCTGCGCGACGGACTCGTGACCGAGTGGAGGATGGCTGACGCCAAGCCGGCCGAGAGCGACCGGTTCTGGTCCTGAACGGTGCTCGTCAACGCCGGGTGACAGCGTTGCCCGGCTCAGCCTCAGGAAGGCGTCGGAGCCCCGGACTCGAGGAAGGTCAGCACTGCGGCGACCCGCCGATGAACCGGCTGTTCGGAGAGCCCGAGCTTGGTGAAGATGGCATTGACGTGTTTCTCGACCGTGGACGCGGAGAGGTGGAGCGACGCTTCGATTCCCGCGTTGGTCCTCCCCCGGGCCATCTCGCGGAGCACGTCCAGCTCGCGGGTGGTCAGCGCGGTCAGCGGGCTCGAGGCGTCCTGCCGACGTCGCCGGACCAGGGCGTCGACGATTGCCGGGTCGATGACCGATCCACCCGCGCGCACCTCGCGCAGGGCATGGACGAGGTCCTCGAGATCTCCCACGCGGTCCTTGAGCAGGTAGCCGAGCCCGGCCGATCCGTCGGCGAAGAGCGCCATGGCGTAGGAGTCGTCGGTGTGCTGAGACAGCACGACGACTCCCGTACCGGGGTGGGTCGAGCGGATCGCGTGGGCCGCCTCGATGCCCTCCATGTGGTGCCCCGGCGGCATCCGGATGTCGGTGAGGACCACGTCGGGACCGAGGCGTCGGACCGCGTCGAGGAGCTCGGGCGCCGACCCGACGCAAGCCAGGACGTCGACCTCGCCGGAGTCCTCGAGGAGCCGGCGCAGCCCTTCGCGCACGAGGTAGTTGTCCTCGGCGATGACGGCACGCATCGGCTCAGCCATACCCGGCTCCCACCACCGTGGCCCGGTCGGGCTGGTCGGCGGCGTGCAGCTCGGCCGCGATGGGCAGGTCGATCGTGACGGTTGTTCCCTGCGCGGTGCTGGCAACGGTCAGCCGGCCACCGGCAGCGGAGACGCGGTCGCCGATGTTGGACAGGCCGCCGCGGCCAGCGACGCTCGTAGGGTCGAACCCGCGCCCGTCGTCGGCGACAACGAGACGCAAGGCAGCAGCCTCCTGGTCGAGGGTCACCCGCACGTTCGTCGCGCGCGCATGCTTGGCCACGTTCGCCAGGGACTCGGACACCACGTAGTAGGCGGTCGCCTCGAGGTCCGTGGTGAACCGGGTCCGCCGCAGCGCCGGGTCGGCGACGACCTCCAACGGGATGGGGTACCGCGCTGCCCGCGACTCGACCGCGGCGACCAGCCCGTTGTCGCCGAGCACCGGAGGGTGGATCCCGTGGGCGATCTCACGGAGGTCGGTCAGCGTCTCCCGGGCCTGCTCCTGCAGAGCGGCGAGCTCGTCGTCGTTGAGCTCACGACGTCGCAGCCGGTTGCGGGCCAACCGAAGGCCGGCGATGAGCGCGACCACGTTCTGCTGGATGCCGTCGTGGAGGTCACGTTCGATACGACGGCGCTCGTCGTCCTGTGCGACGACGAGCCGGGCCCGGGACGCCGAGAGTTCGCCGAGCCGCTGCTCCAGCTGGGCGGCCAGCGCGACGTTCGCCACGGCCGATGCCGCCTGGCCCGCGACGGTGGTGAGGAGGTCCAGCTCGTGCGACGCGTAGCTCCCGTTGCGCTTCGGCCCCACCTCGATCCGCCCGACGGGGCGTCCACCTCGCACCAGTTCCCGCGTCTCAGCCGACGGCCCGGTCACCGCACCGGCGCGGCCCTGCAGTGGCTGCGACCACTGGCCCGCTTCGTCGAGAAGG
>DATLPT010000250.1:0-5016 GCA_035535635.1 Lapillicoccus sp.
GTCGAAGACGCGGCCCAGCGGGTTGTAGGGGTTGCAGAGCAGGACCGTCCGGGCGCCGTCGGTGAAGGCCCGGTCGAGGGCCTTGAGGTCGAACGTCGGCCGCCCCTCGACCTCGACCATCGGCACGTGGACCTGTGGCCGCCCCGAGAGGCTGACGACGTCGAAGAACGGCATGTAGACGGGCGTGGTGATGATCACCGGGTCGTCCGGCCCGCTGAACGACTCGAGGGCCAGCGAGAGACCCCGCATGACGTCCGCGACGAGGAACACGTCGTCGGGCCCGACCGTCCATCCGTGCCGCCCGGCCAGCTCGGCGACCAGGACGTCAGCCAGGCCGGACGGCCCGGCCTCGAGCGGGTACCCGAAGGTTTCCGCGTCGACCGCCCGGTGCAGCGCCGCGGTGATCGCCGGCGCGGTGGGGTAGTCCATCTCGGCGACCCACATAGCCAGGACGTCCTCGGGCTGGCTGGCCCACTTCAGCGTCCGGCGGGCCCTCAGCCGGTCCGGCGTGAGGGCCTGGAGGTGCGCGGTCACGCGCTCAGCTCGGCCGGGGCCAGGACCGGTTCGCTCGTGCGGCTGAAGGTGCGGCGGTAGTCGCTCGGCGCGACGCCGACCTGCCGGGTGAAGTGGTGCCGCAGCAGGGCGGCCGACCCGAACCCGCTGCGCGCTGCGACCTGGTCGATCCCCAGGTCGCTGCTCTCCAAGAGCTCGCGTGCTCGATGAACCCGTTGGCGTGCCAGCCATTTCGCGGGCGTCGTGCCGGTCTCCTGGACGAACCGGCGCGCGAAGGTGCGCTCCGACATCGCCGCCCGGCGGGCGAGCACGGCGACCGGCTGCTCGGTGTCGAGGTTCGCCTCCATCCAGGCCAGGACGGTGCGCAGGCTGTCGGTCGTGCACTCCGGGATCGGCATCTCGACGAACTGCCGTTGCCCGCCGTCGCGCTGTGGTGGGACGACCATCCGGCGGGCGATCGTCGTGGCGATCGCGGCGCCGAGCTCCCGCCGGACCAGGTGCAGGCAGGCGTCGATGCCAGCCGCCGTGCCGGCGCTGGTGATGATGTCGCCGTCGTCGACGAAGAGGACGTCCCGGTTGACCTTGGCGCGTGGGTACGCCGTCTGGAGCTCGTCCGCGGCGATCCAGTGGGTCGCGCACTGCCGGTCGTCGAGGAGGCCGGCTGCGGCCAGGACGAACGCGCCGCTGCACACCGACAGGACGGTCGCCCCGGCGGCATGAGCCTTCCGAAGCGCCTCGAGCAGCGCCGGGGAGAATTCGCGCAGCTTGGTCGCGGGGACGGCGACGAGGTCGGCGCCCTGCAACCCCTCCAACCCGTAGGGCACGTTGAGGCTCAGGCCGTTCAGGAGGTCGACCGGCCGCTCCGGGTGTTCAGCGCAGGCGCGGAAGTCGAAGGCGGGAACCCCGTCGGCGGTCCGGTCGAGCCCGAACACCTCGTGGATCACCCCGAACTCGAAGGCGGCGGCCTGATCGGCCAGCAGAACGGCGACGGTTCGAAGGACCATGCCAACCATCATGACATAGTTGGCAGGAAATTTACGAACAATGTCTAATCCGCCACTCGTGGCGGAAAACCGATGAGCGCATGATTTCTGCCATGACCACTGAACTGATCGCCAGCATCGCCAACACCGTCGGTGCCGTCGTCGTGGTCGCGGCCCTCGCGACCCTCGTCGTCGGCCTCTTCGAGCGGTCCCACCGTCGCGCGAGCGGCTTGGGCCGGGCTCCCTACGGCGCCGACCTCGGGGCCTCGCCTGACCGTGACCGGGTCCGCGACATGGACACCCTGCGCGTCGAGGACGAGCTGCGGGCGGCCCGAGGCCGCCCCGCCGGTCTGACGCATACCCGCCGGAGCCTCACCCCGGCCGGCCGGCCGCACCGCGGACCGATCCGCAGCAGCCTGCGCTCTGTCTGACCTCCCCCGCGGCACCGAGCCCGCTCGGCGCCGCCCGGCCGCCGCCCACCCGATCGCCGAGGTGGGCGGCCGTCGTATGTGCCATAGATTGACCGCATGTCGCGCCCCCACGTCGCCGCCATCGTCGAGGACGCGTGGCATCGGCAGCTCGAGCGCGGGCTACGTCGGCGCGGATGGCAGAACCGGATCATCGGACACGTCGGCTACGGGTCGCCGGCGTTCCTCCGGGTATTCGCCCGCATCCTGCTCGGCCGGGCACGGGAAGAGGGGACCAGTAGCGACGAACCCGACCCCACCTACGGCGGCCTGCGCTCGCCGTTCGTGCGCGACCGCGGCTGGCGAGCGTTCGTCACGGCACCGGCCATGGGGGTCCCCATCTCGGTGACCGTCGGCGACCGCACCTTCCACGGCCGCAGCGACCGCTCCGGCCACCTCGACGCGACGTTCCGCAACCACGGTCTCGAACCCGGATGGCACCGAGTGACGCTCTCGGCGCAGGGCGCCCAGGACGTCGAGTGCGAGGTCTTCATCGTCGGGCCGGACGTCACCAGCGGCCTGGTCAGTGACATCGACGACACCGTCATCTCGACGTCGTTGCCGCGGATGATGATCGCCGCCTGGAACACGTTCGTGAAACACGAGGGCGCCCGCCGGGTCGTCCCGGGGATGGCGCCGATGTACCGCGAGCTGCTCGCCGAGCATCCCGGCGCCCCGATCGTCTATGTCTCAACCGGCGCCTGGAACACGGCGCCCACCCTGAACCGGTTCCTGCGCAACCACGGCTATCCCGTCGGGCCGCTGCTGCTCACCGACTGGGGACCGACCAACACGGGCTGGTTCCGCAGCGGCCAGGAGCACAAGCGGGCCTCGCTCGACCGCTTGGCCAAGGACTTTCCGAACGTCCGCTGGATCCTGATCGGCGACGACGGGCAGCACGACCCGAAGATCTACCAGGACTTCGCCGAGGCCCGGCCAGAACTCGTCGACGTGATCGCGATCCGGCAGCTGACCCCGACCGAGCAGGTCCTCTCCCACGGTCTGCCGGTCTCGAACGAGGAGCTGCAGCCGCGCACCCCCCGGGTCCCCCGTGAGGTCCCGGTGTACTACGCGCCCGACGGGTATGGCTTGCTCGAGATTTTTCGCGGCGCCGGCCGGCTCGGGGCGCCGAGCCAGGCCTGAGGAGTATGCGGCATTCCAGGTCTGTCAAAGGGAGCAACCGGGAGATGCCCGCATGCTGCTGACTAGGGCCTGATGTCAGGGTGGATCATCCAGACGTTGGGTTCCCAGTACGTCCCGCGGTTGGTCTCGCGGTCTATGGCCAAGGTGGCCAGGCCTTCGGGGAAGGTGTAGTCGCCGGACTCGGGGAACGCCATGGATGTCCAGCGCTCCCATTCCTCGACCGTTCCGGTGATGAGCATCGACTGCGGTAGCGGGGTGGCCACCCGTGCGCCGAGGCGCTCGTGGACTCGCATCCACGGGTCGAACAGCTGTTGATCGTTGCGACGCCAGGTGATGTACCGCTCGATGCGCGTCAGTGGGTAGCGCTCTTTCAGCGACGGCCGGACCGGAGCGACAAGGTGGATGAGCCGCTGGCGCGTGGCGATCGTGCGCATCGCGTTCAAGAGCTGTGACGCCATCCCGCGGGCCTGGTTCTGCCGGGGTGTTTCGGCCGCCAGCGCGCACAGTGTGTTCGGCGTCTCGCCGGCGCGGTGCTGCGTGAAGATCAGCTCAAGGACGGCGTCGATGCCGGGCGGGAGCGACTGCTGATCTCCGTCCCACCGGAACGGGCCGGTGTGTCCTTCGGCGACGACCTGGTCGAGGTCGTCGTCGTAGAGCACGAACTGGTAGTCGGGTAGTTCGTGGTCGAGGTGACCCCACCACTGGTTCAGGATGTCTCCGTGCAGGTTGTACTCCGGCCACACCGTGGCCGACTCGATGCCCCGTTCCCAAAGGTTCGGCCGCTCCGCGGCCGTGTGCATGGTCAACGACATGACGCCATGATCCTCAACCGAACACTCGAGCAGTCCAGGTTCGACACCTGGAAGGCCGAGCTGGACCCGGGGGCGAGCCAGCTGGCCGGTGCGGCATGAGCACATCGGTGCCGCAGACGATGCGGGCCGTCGTCCTGCAGGGGCCAGGGGACACCAGTGCGTTGCAGGTGCACCAGGTGCCCGTGTCTCAGCCGGAGCCCGGATGGGTACTGATCCGGGTGCGAGCGGCGGGGCTGAACCGGTCGGAGCTGCATACTCGCCTCGGCCTGGCGGAGGGGGTGACCTTTCCCCGGATCCTCGGGATCGAGGCCACCGGTGAGGTGGTCGACTGCCCTGGCGGTGAGCTGGCCGTCGGCCAGCAGGTCATGACGATGATGGGCGGGATGGGCCGCACGGTGGACGGCGGCTACGCCGAGTACACCTGCGTGCCGGTCGGCCAGGTGATTCCTTTCCACAGCGACCTGGACTGGGAGCGGCTCGGCGCGGTCCCGGAGATGCTCCAGACCGCGTACGGAAGCCTGACCACGGGACTGGACTACCAGCCCGGCCAGTCGATCGTCATCCGCGGCGGCACCTCATCGGTCGGCATGGCGGCCGCGGTGCTCGCCAAGCGCCGAGGACTGACCGTCGTGTCCACGACCCGCAACGCTGCCAAGGCCGACCGGCTCCGTGACATCGGTGTCGACCACGTCGTCATCGACGACGGCGTCGTCGCGCCGAAGGTCCGGAAGATCCTTCCCGACGGTGCCGACCTGGCGCTCGAGCTGGTCGGCGCTCCGACCCTGCGCGACACGCTGCGGACCCTCGCACCGCGCGGCATCGCCTGCTTCACCGGGATGCTCAGCAACGCCTGGGTCGTCGACGACTTCTACCCGATCGACTACCTGCCCAACGGAGTCCGGCTGACCGCCTACTCCGGCGAAGCGGCCGACCTGCCAGGGGCCCTCCTGCAGGACTACCTCGCGGCGGCGGCGCTCGATCCACGGCTCATCCCGCTGGACCGGGTGTTCACTCTCGATGAGATCGCCGACGCACACGAGCACATGGAGCAGAACCGAGCCACCGGGAAGATCGTCGTCACCCCGTGACCGGGGACAG
>DATLPT010000251.1:0-2568 GCA_035535635.1 Lapillicoccus sp.
AAGGAGTCGCTGGCGCTCTTCGAGGACCTCGGTGACAGTCACGAAGCGACGATCCAGGCGCAGAACCTCGCCAACCTGCTCGTCACCAGCGGCCGTACGGACGAGGCGCATCAGCTGGCCGCGAGCCTCGTCATCACAATCCTGGCGCTGCGAAACCCACACCTCACGATGGCCTTCTCGAACACGTTCATGAACATCCTGATCCAGCTCGGCCGACCCGTCCCCGCCGCGCACCTGTTCGGTGCCGAGCAGGCGATGCGTGAGCGCCTCGAGCTGCCGAATCCCTACGAACGCGAGGAGCTCGAAGAGGCGTGGGCCGCGGTCGAGAAGCTCATGCCGGTCGAGGAGTGGGAGGAGGAGCGTCTGATCGGGCAGCGCGAGTCTCTCGAGGACCTGCTGCTGCACCTGAACACAGACTGAGCACGCCCTGGGTTGAGCCGCATACCCGCTTCCGGTCAGACGGTGAGCACCAGCTGGACGATGTCGTCCTGGGCGATGTCCTCCGCCTCCCGGACGCGGTCCTTGAGGGGCACGAGGTAGCCGCCGTCCTTCGGGAACAGCGAGGTGGTCCACGAGGTGGCGCCGATCTGGACCGTCACAGGGACCACGCCCCAGCCGTAGCTGACGTCGTGGGCCGCGACCCGCAGGTCGTCGCACATCGGTTCAGGAACCGCGACGAAGTAGTACGGCGACGGGCCGCGCCATTGGAACACCTCGGCCTCGAACTCCAGCCGCACCTCAGTCCCCGACCCCGGCGAGGAAGAGCGAGAGGATGGTGGCGGAGAGGCCGCCGAGGAAGAAGATCAGCCCGAGGTTCGGAATCGAGGGCAGGGCCAGCATGAGTACCAACCCGACCAGGGCGACCACCGCCGGTGGTATCGCCTTCTTGTAGCGCGCCCGCGACCGGGGCGGCCAGCCACCGCTGCGTCGTCCGCCTTCGCCGCGCCCGACCATGGCGACACCCTACGCGGGGCGGTGAACGAGCTTTGGTCAACGTCCGGCAACAACTCACCTGCAGCCACGCATTGTCAGGACATTCCTACTAGGGTGACATCGCTGGGCTCGGCCGCAGTACGGGGCGGTCGGCCGACGACGACAGGGAGTCAACGATGACCACCGCACACCGACAGGGACGACCCCGACTGGCCCGTCGAGCCGTCCCCGCCATCTCGATCGTTCTTCTCGGCACGCTCGTCGCGGCGTGCGACCGGTCCACCGGAAGCAGCAGCAGCGCGAACCCCACCCAGAACGCCGGCGCGACCGAGGTCGCTCTCACCGTCACGTCGAACGCGATCGCCGGCGGGAAGAACGCCGCCGAGGCGGACTGGTACGCCAACTACGTCATCCCCAAGTTCACCGAGGCCGAAAAAGCCAAGGGCGTCAACGTGACGCTGAAGTTCCAGCCGTCCGGGGTCGACGACGAGCAGTACAAGGCCAAGATGGCGCTCGACCTCAAGAGCAAGTCCGGCGCCGACGTCATCGCGCTCGACGGCATCTGGGTCGGCGAGTTCGCCGAGGCCGGCTACATCAAGCCTCTGTCCGACGTCGTCGGCGCGAACGTCACGTCGTGGGACGGCTGGGCCCAGATCCCCAAGGCGGTCCAGGCCAACGCGTCGTACAACGACAAGATCTACGGCGTCCCCGGCGGCACCGACGGCCGGGTCCTCTACTTCAACAAGAAGCTCTTCCAGCAGGCCGGCCTCCCGGCCGACTGGCAGCCGACCAGCTGGCAGGAGATCCTCGACGCCGGCGCCAAGCTCAAGGCGGTCAGTGGGGTCACTCCGATCCAGATCAACGCCGGCACCGCCATGGGTGAGGCGACGACGATGCAGGGCGCGCTCGACCTCCTCGTCGGCACCGGCGCGGAGATCTACACGGACGGGAAGTGGCAGGGCAACACCCAGAACGTGCGCGACGTCTTGGGCTTCTACAAGTCGCTGCTCGACCAGGGCCTGATGGACAAGAACTTCCAACAGGCCGCCAAGGGGCGCGACGAGTCGTTCGCCGCCTTCGCCGCTGGAAAGATCGGCATCCTCCTCGAGGGTGACTACTTCTGGCGCTCGGTCGTCAACCCCGACAAGGGTTCGGCGCCGATGGCCAGCCGCGACGCCGACGTGGGCTACGCCGAGATTCCGGCCAAGGCCAAGGGCGCCGGGGTCAGCGGCCAGGACGTCGTCTCGATGTCGGGTGGCGGGGGCACCTTCCTCAACCCCAACAGCAAGTTCCCGCAGCAGGCCTGGGAGCTGATCCAGTTCATGTACTCGCCCGACGCGATCAAGGCGGCCCTCGCCGGGTCGGCCCGGATCACCGCCCGGCAGGACGTCAACAAGGAGGTCCTCAGCAAGGACCCGCTGCTCTCGCTGATCTCCCAGAAGGTCCTGCCGATCACCCGGTACCGCCCGGGACTCGCGGTGTACCCGCAGGTGTCGCAGGCGCTGCAGCAGGCCACAGCGGACATCGTGTCCGGCAAGTCGGTCGACGAGGCCGCGGCGACCTACCAGAGTGCCGTGGAGAAGGTGGCCGGAGGGGCCGACAAGGTCCAGAAGTCATGACGCCCACGGGGGGGCC
>DATLPT010000252.1:0-7004 GCA_035535635.1 Lapillicoccus sp.
ACGATGCCGGAATGACCCCCGTCGGCCGCTTGCACCACGTCGTCTACGACACGCCTGACCCGATGGCCTCGGCGCGGTTCTGGGCCGAGCTGCTGGGACTACCGGTGACGTATGCGTCGGCGGACTGGGTCGTCGTCGCCGCGGATGCGCAGCACTCGGGGATGGCCTTCCAGTTGGCACCCGACCACCAGCCGCCGGTCTGGGGCGACCCGGCTCGCCCGCAGCAGGTACACCACGACGTCATGGTCGACGACGTGGCCGCGGCCGAGTCGCTCGTCGAGGCGCTCGGTGGCCGCCGACTGCTGTCACCGGACCCCACGGGCTCGGTGTGGGCGGATCCGGCCGGTCACCCGTTCTGCGTCATTCCGAGGCCGTCCTGGGCGCCTCCAGTGGCCGGTGAGTGAGACCGATCCGGGAGCGCGTTGTCCCACGCCGCGGGCGCTCACCCAGTCGGCGCCGTGGTGACCTGGCGCCTCTCGGCGATGGCCGCGGTGATCTCCGCGATGGCCTCGTCCACGCGGACGCCGTTGCGCTGCGAGCCGTCCCGGTACCGGAAAGACACGGCGCCGGCGGCCCGGTCGTCCTCCCCCGCAATCAGAACGTAGGGAACCTTGGATTTGCTGGCGTTGCGGATCTTCTTGGGGAACCGGTCGTCCGACTCGTCCAGCTCCACGCGAACTCCCTTGTCCTGCAACCGGTTCAGGACATCCTGGAGGTACGGCGCATACTCCTCGGCGACCGGGACGCCGGTCACCTGGACCGGGGACAGCCAAGGTGGAAACGCGCCGGCGTAGTGCTCCACAAGGACCCCCAAGAACCGCTCGATCGCCCCGAACTTCGCCGAGTGGATCATGACCGGTTCCTGCCGTGAGCCGTCGGCCGCCTGGTACTCCAGGTGGAAGCGACTGGGCATGTTGAAGTCGTACTGGATGGTCGACAGTTGCCAGGTGCGGCCGATGGCGTCGCGGGCCTGGACCGAGATCTTGGGCCCGTAGTACGCCGCTCCGCCCGGGTCCGGCACGAGCTCGAGGCCGGTCTCCTGAGCTGCCCGCTCCAGGGCCCGAGTGGCGGCCTCCCACTGCTCGTCCGAGCCGATGAACTTGTCCTTGGCGTCGTCCCTGGTCGACAGTTCGAGGTAGTAGTCGTCCATCCCGAAGTCGCGCAGCAGGCTGAGGACGAAACTCAGGAGGTGCTTGACCTCCGCCTCGGCGCCCTCGACGGTGACGTAGGAGTGCGAGTCGTCCTGGGTCATGCCACGCACGCGGGTCAAGCCGTGCACAACGCCGGACTTCTCGAACCGGTAGACCGAGCCGAACTCGAACAGTCGCAGCGGGAGCTCCCGGTAGGACCGGCCACGCGACTTGTAGATGAGGTTGTGCATCGGGCAGTTCATGGCCTTGAGGCGGTACTCCGCCCCCTCCATCGCCATCGGCGGGAACATGCTGTCAGCGAAGTACGGCAGGTGGCCCGAGGTGTGGAACAGCCCGTCCTTGGAGATGTGCGGGGTGCCGACGTACTGAAACCCCTCCTCGATGTGCCGCCGCCGGACGTAGTCCTCCATCTCCCGCTTGATGACGCCGCCCTTGGGATGGAACACGGCCAGACCTGAGCCCAGCTCGTCGGGGAACGAGTAGAGGTCCAGTTCGGCGCCGAGCTTGCGGTGGTCACGTTTCTCGGCCTCGGCCAGCCGGTCGAGGTAGGCCCGCATGTCGTCCTTGGTGGGCCAGGCGGTGCCGTAGACCCGTTGCAGCTGCGGGTTCTTCTCCGACCCGCGCCAGTATGCGGCGGCGCTGCGAGTCAGCCTGAAGGCGTTGCCGATCAGCTTGGTGTTGGGCAGGTGCGGGCCGCGGCAGAGGTCCTTCCATGCCAGCTCGCCGTTGCGCCGGCGGTTGTCGTAGATGGTCAGCTCGCCGCCACCCACTTCCGCGCCGGCACCTTCGGCGGCGTCGGCGGCGTTGCCCTTGAGTCCGATGAGTTCCAGCTTGTACGGCTCGTCGGCCAGCTCTTCCCGGGCCTCGTCGTCGCTGGTGACACGGCGCGAGAAGGTCTGGCCCTCGTGGACGATGCGCTGCATCGCCCGTTCGAGCTCTTTGAGGTCGTCCGGGGTGAACGGGACGTCGACGTCGAAGTCGTAGTAGAAGCCGTCGCGGATCGGCGGGCCGATCCCCAGGCGGGCCTTCGGGTTGACCTGCTGGACGGCCTGAGCGAGAACGTGCGCGGTGGAGTGCCGCAGGACGTCGAGGCCGTCCGGGCTGTCGATGGTCACCGGTTCGACGACGTCACCGTTCTCGAGCTCGTGCGCCAGATCGACCAGGCGATCACCGATGCGGGCGACGACGATGCCGCGGTCACCGTCGAAGAGGTCGGCCGCGGTCGTGCCCTGCGCTACCGATCGCTCGTCTCCCGCGACGGTCACGGTGATCTGGCCAGACATGCTGGAGAGGTTATCGAGCGGCCACCAGGCCCCGCGACGTGGTTATCCCGTTGCTTCCAAGCTCAGGTTGTTGCCACTTCGCCCGCCGTTGAATACCTCCAACCCACGACAACGTGAGTCTGGAAAGGTGTCAAGCGGGGGTGACCGTGACGACGAGGTGCTCCCCCTCGCCCTTCGCGGGCACGAGGACCGCCAGCCGGGCGTCGTCGGAGACGGCCAGCCGGGTCGTGCTGGGCAGCTTCACGGGCTTGCGGAACCACACCGTGGACGACCCTGCCGCCGGCATCCGCGCCCCTAACGAGGCGAGGACCCGCGCATACGAGAACATCCCGTGCGCGATGGCCCGGTCGAACCCGAGGGCCCGAGCCGACAGTGCATGCATATGGATCGGGTTCACGTCACCCGACACCGACGCATACCGTCGACCGGCGTCCTCGCCGAAGTGCATCTGGACCACTGCTCGTCCAGCGAGGTCGCTGACGTCGGGTGGGCTGTCGGCTTCGGCGTGGTCGTCGCCACCACCTCCGCGGGCGAGGTAGGTGCTGACGCCCCGCCATACGGTGGCGCCGCCGGACGACACCTCCGCCACGAGGTCGACGAGCCGGCCGCGCCGGTGAGGCCGCAGGTCCGCGGCGTGCACGGTGACGTCGAGCGACTCGCCGTAGTCGAGCGGCCGGCTCCACGTGATCCGGTTCTCGACGTGGACCAAGCCCACCATGGGAACCGGGAAGTCGCGCCGCGACATCACCGCCGTCTGGAGCGGGAAGCCGAGCAGGTGCGGCCACGTCATCGGCGGGTGTGCGCCGAGGCCGAAACCGCACAGGTGCGCGTAGTCAGCCACGGCGTTCGGCTCGACGCGCACCCCCCGCCTTTCTGCGACGACCTCCGGAAGCGATGAACCGGTGTAGCGCCCGTTGACCACGGCGTCCGCGAAGAGCCGCGGCAGCCCCGGCGCGCTGGCGAACCGCAGCGTCTCGACCACGTCAGGCTCCCAGGAGACTCTGGCCGCAGACTCGCACGACGTTGCCGGTGACGCCGGCGTTGGCGTCCTGGCTGAGCCAGGCCACGGTTTCCGCGACGTCCACCGGCAGACCGCCCTGTGACAGCGAGTTGAGCCGCCGTCCGACCTCGCGCGTCCCGAGCGGGATCTTCGCGGTCATCTCGGTCTCGATGAACCCGGGCGCCACGGCGTTGACCGTGATCCCGCGGGCGTGCAGCTCTGGTGACGCTCCGGCCGCCTCGACCAGCCCGATGATCCCCGCCTTGGACGCGCCGTAGTTGGTCTGTCCTCGGTTGCCGGCAATGCCGGCGATCGACGCCACGCAGACGACGTGACCGCCGTCGGCCAGACCGTCCGGCGACAGGATCGCCTCGTTCATGCGCAGCACTGAGCCGAGGTTCACGTCGAGCACCGCGGACCAGCGCGACTCGTCCATGTTGGCCAGCAGCTTGTCGCGGGTGATACCCGCGTTGTGAACCATGACGTCGAGGGACCCGTGCCGGCTCCGGGCGTGGTCGACGATCCGCCGCCCGGCATCCGGCGCCGTCACGTCGACCTGCAGCGCAGTCCCGCCCAGCCGGTTCGCGTTGCGGGCCAATGCTTCCCCAGCGGCCGGGACGTCCACGCACACCACGGTCGCGCCATCACGGGCGAGCACGTCGGCGATCGCCGAACCGATCCCCCGCGCGGCGCCGGTGACGACCGCAACCTTGCCGGCCAGAGGGGTATGCCAGTCGGCCGGTGCCGCCGCCGGCCCGCCGATCGCGGCGCCGACCGTGACGACCTGCCCGTCGACGTAGGCGGACCGCCCGGACAGGAGGAACCGGACCGTCGCGTCGACATTGGCGTCGGCACCCGGTCCGACGAGGACGAGGTTCGCTGTCGCTCCGGCCCGCAGCTCCTTGCCGACCGACCGGGTGACGCCCTCGAGCGCCCGACTGAGCGCGTGTCGGCCCGGGCCTTCAGCCAATCCGTGCGCCCGCCCGAGGACAACCACGCGCCCGCTGGGGACCAGCTTCTTCAGAGCGGGGCCGAGCAAGCTCCGCAGGACGTCCAGGTCTTCCAGCCGGTCTGCCTGCGACACGTCCACCACGACCGCACCGACCCGGTCCCTGCCCACCTCGGAGACGACGTCGATCCGTTCTGCATGCAGCAGCGCCGAAGCGCGGGCCGCCAGCGGTACCGTCCCGATTCCTCCCACGAGGACCGGACCCGGCACGAGGGGCTGGTCCGGCGCGTACCGGCGGAGCCGGGCCGGCCTCGGCAGGCCGAGCCGGGACGCCACCTGCTTGCCGACCTTGCTGTTGACCAGGTCGCTGTAGGTATCGGCCACGGGTCAGGCCGCCTCGAGGACCGCGACCACGCCCTGCCCGCCGGCCGCGCAGATCGAGATCAGCCCGCGCGCGCCCGAACCCCTGTCCTGCAACAGTTTTGCCAACGTGGCGACGATCCGGGCGCCGGTCGCCGCGAACGGGTGCCCGGTCGCCAGCGAGGACCCGGTGACGTTGAGACGGTCCTGGTCGATGGCGCCGAGCGGAGCGTCCAAGCCGAGGCGGTCGCGGCAGAACGCCTCGTCGAGCCACGCGGCCTGCGTCGTCAGGACCGTCGCGGCGAACGCCTCGTGGATCTCGACCAGCTCGAAGTCCTGCAGCTTCATGCCGACCCGCGCAAGCAGCCGCGGCACCGCGTAGGACGGCGCCATGAGCAGGCCCTCTCCCCCGTGCACGTAGTCGACGGCCGCGGTCTCCGCGTCGACGAGGTAGGCCAGCGGCGCCAGGCCGTGCGCCGCCGCCCACTCCTCGCTGCCGAGCAGCACCGCGGCGGCACCGTCGGTGAGCGGCGTGGAGTTGCCGGCCGTCATGGTGGCGCCCTCGCCCTTGCCGAACACCGGCGCGAGGGCGCCCAGCTTCTCCAGCGACGTGTCCGGACGCAGGTTGGTGTCGCGCGACACGCCGAGGTACGGCGTGACCAGGTCGTCGAAGAACCCCGAGTCGTATGCGGCGGCCAGCCGCTGGTGGCTGCGCAGGGTGACCTCGTCCTGAGCCTCGCGCGTGATGCCCCACTCCTTGGTCGTGATGGCCATGTGCTCGCCCATCGACAGCCCGGTCCGCGGCTCGACGTTTCGCGGTGCCGAAGGCACCAGGTGACCGGGGCGGATCGCGGCGAACGCCTTGGCCCGGTCGACGGCGGAGCGGGCGGCGTTGGCCCGCAGCAGCGCCTTGCGCAGGCCCTCGCTGACAGCGATGGGCGCATCGGATGCGGAGTCCACGCCAGCGGCGATGCCGGACTCGACCTGGCCCAGCGCGATTTTGTTGGCCACGAGGACGGTCGTCTCGAGGCTCGTGCCGCACGCCTGCTGGACGTCGTAACTCGGTGTCGTCGATGCGAGCGACGAGCCCAGGACCGCCTCGCGGGTGAGGTTGAAATCGCGGCTGTGCTTGAGCACCGCACCTGCGGCCACCTCGCCGACCCGCTCTCCCGCCAGCCCGAACCGGGCCACCAGGCCTTCGAGCGCCGTCGTCAGCATGTCCTGGTTGGACGCCTTGGCATACGCGCCGTTGGCCCGGGCGAAGGGGATGCGGTTCCCGCCGAGGATCGCGGCGCGGCGCGGGGCGGACCGAGCTCCGGACGGGTCCCGGGACAGGCCAGCGGACGGCGTCGTGGTGGTGCGGGGTCTGCTGGCGCGGCGGGTTGTCGAGGCGGACATGGAGGCTAGGTTACCAGCGGGTAACCACCCCATCGCCGTGAAGTAGCGCTATTCGGAGCTGACCCCGACGAGCACCTCGTCGCCGACCGAGACGTCACCCGGGACCGGCACGCCCGCATACACGCCGGCGCAGTCTCCCGCCAGCGAGGTGACGTCGAGCTCAACGCTGCCGATGCGCAGCCGGCGCCCCACCAGGGCGTGCAGCGCCTCGGACTCAATGTCGACGATGAGGTTGGCCCGCGGGTGAAGGTCGATGTAGTCGCCCACGGCGACGAGATGGACCGGCGACTTCTTCCGGCGGTCGCCGTCCAGGCCCTCGCGCGACACGTAAGAGGTCTCCAGCGTCTGCCCCGGCTGCTCCCGGTCGGGGTAGATGAGGATGCTCGACACGCGGGCCATGCGCACACCGTAGCCGTTCGCTCCGACAGCACGGCCGCATCGTTCTCGTTGGAGATCGAGGAGCGTTTCAGCCCGCCCCGAAGGCTGTGAAAAACTTGTCCCGAAACGCGTCCATCGGCCAGACGACGGCGTCACGGCCGGGCCGCAGCCCGGATTGCCAGTTCCAGCTCGTCGTCCGCTCGAGGACCGCGGGATCCTTGGCGATGACCGAGACCGGAACGTCGTGGCTCGCGCCCTCGCCGGAGATGACGGCCGACGGCTGGTGGTCTCCGAGGACGACCAGGACGAGGTTGTCGTCGTGCGCGTTCTCCACAAAGGTCGTGAGCGAGTCGAGCGCGTAGGCGACGGAGTCGGCGTATGCCTGCTTCACCTTGGCCGGGTCGCTCCAGACCGCGTCGGCCGAGGCCGCCTGTTCCAGGACGGACTGGTATGCGGAGCCGTCGCCGAGCGTGGCCGGGTCCAGG
>DATLPT010000253.1:0-3501 GCA_035535635.1 Lapillicoccus sp.
CGAAGGGTCGTAGCTCAATTGGTAGAGTTCCGGTCTCCAAAACCGGCGGTTGGGGGTTCGAGTCCCTCCGGCCCTGCGCATGTGAGTGCGCGACGAACCGACCGACAGGTGGACGACAGATGGCGGACGCGAGATGACAGATACGCGGGAGACCCCCCGGGCCGCGCGCGACCCGGAGGCGCGCAAGCCGCTGCCTGCGCGCATCTCGCTGTTCTACCGCCAGGTCATCGCCGAGCTGCGCAAGGTCATCTGGCCGACGCGCAAGGAGCTGATGACCTACACGTCGGTCGTGATCGTCTTCGTGCTCATCGTGATCGCCTACGTCACCGTGTTGGACTACGGCTTCAGCAAGGCCATGTTCGGCATCTTCGGCTAGGACCCAGACCCGTCCGCCAGCCCGTGTCCCTCCCGTACCACCACCCCCGACCCACCAGGAAGTGACCTGCACCGTGTCCGAGACCCCCAGCACCGTCGAGGCGACCGAGCTCGCCGAGCCGACCGTCGAGCACGGCGTCGAGCCGTCGGCGGAACCGGTCGCGGTGGAGGACCCGGTCGAGGCCGCCCAGGCTGCGTCCGCCGAGGAGCCCATCGAGGCCGACGAGGCAACCGACGCCGTCGCGCCGGCCGAGTTCGCTGAAGCCCCCGAGGCGGCCGCGGACGAACCGGTCGAGGACGAGCCGGTCGAGGACCCGGTCGCCGAGATGCGCGAGGCCCTGCGTCGCGCGCCCGGCGAGTGGTACGTCGTGCACTCCTACGCGGGCTACGAGAACCGCGTGAAGACCAACCTCGAGACCCGGACCGGCTCGCTGAACATGGAGGACTTCATCTTCCAGGTGGAGGTCCCGCAGCGCGAGGAGACGGTCATCAAGAACGGCCAGCGCAAGCTGGTCAAGGCCAACCTCCTGCCGGGCTACGTCCTGGTCCGGATGGACCTGACCGACGAGTCGTGGGGCGCCGTCCGCAACACCCCCGGCGTGACCGGCTTCGTCGGGCACACCCACCGCCCGTCCCCCCTGTCGATCGACGAGGTCCTGCAGTTCCTCGCGCCCGAGCAGGAGAAGAAGGAGAAGGTCGTCGAGGCCCGCCCCGCGGACTTCGAGATCGGCGAGTCGGTCACCGTCATGGACGGTCCGTTCGCCACCCTTCCGGCCTCGATAAGCGAGATCCACGCGGACTCGCAGAAGCTCAAGGTCCTCGTGTCGATCTTCGGCCGCGAGACGCCCGTCGAGCTCTCGTTCAACCAGGTGCAGAAGATCTGACGCAGGGGCGCGCCAGCGCACCCGACGGTCAGCCCACGAGGAGAAGTAAGGAACCGCAATGCCCCCCAAGAAGAAGCTCGCAGCGGTCATCAAGCTGCAGATCCAGGCCGGTGCGGCCACACCGGCGCCGCCGGTCGGCCCGGCGCTGGGCCAGCACGGCGTCAACATCATGGAGTTCTGCAAGGCCTACAACGCCGCGACCGAGTCGCAGCGCGGGCAGATCGTGCCGGTCGAGATCTCGGTCTTCGAGGACCGGTCGTTCACCTTCATCACCAAGACGCCGCCCGCCTCCCGGCTGATCCTGGCCGCGGCCGGCATCGAGAAGGGCTCGGGTGAGCCGCACAAGACCAAGGTCGCGCGGCTCACCCGCGACCAGGTGCGGACCATCGCGGAGACGAAGATGCCCGACCTCAACGCGAACGACCTCGACGCCGCCGAGAAGATCATCGCGGGCACCGCCCGTCAGATGGGCATCACCGTCGAGGGACACTGAGCCAGCAGCACGAGCAAGGCCGGCAAGCCGGCAAGACCGTGGGAGGGCCGCGCGCGGCCCGTCGTACCACGACTCCACTCATCACCGAGGAGCAGCAGTGAAGCGCAGCAAGGCCTACCGCGCGGCAGCCGAGAAGATCGACGCCGACGCGCTCTACGCCCCCCTCCAGGCGGTCCGCCTGGCCAAGGGGACGATCAGCACGAAGTACGACCCCACCGTCGAGGTGGCCATGCGCCTGGGTGTCGACCCGCGCAAGGCCGACCAGATGGTCCGCGGCACCGTCAACCTGCCGCACGGCACCGGCAAGACGGCGCGGGTCCTGGTGTTCGCCACCGGCGAGCGCGCCGAGCAGGCCAAGGCCGCCGGCGCCGACATCGTGGGTGACGACGCGCTCATCGAGGAGGTCACCAAGGGTCGCCTCGACTTCGACGCCGTGGTCGCGACCCCGGACCTGATGGGCAAGGTCGGTCGCCTCGGCCGCGTGCTCGGGCCGCGTGGCCTGATGCCCAACCCGAAGACGGGCACCGTGACCCCGGACGTCGCCAAGGCGGTGTCGGACATCAAGGGCGGCAAGATCGAGTTCCGGGTCGACCGCAACGCCAACCTGCACTTCATCATCGGCAAGGCGTCCTTCGACGAGACCCAGCTGGTCGAGAACTACGCCGCCGCGCTGGACGAGGTGATGCGGCTCAAGCCGTCGGCCTCCAAGGGGCGCTACATCCGCAAGACCACCATGAGCACGACCATGGGCCCCGCCATCCCTGTCGACCCCAACCGGACCCGCTCGCTGCTTGACGACAGCGAGGCGGCCGCCGCCACCCCCTGATGCGCCGGCGCATCACACTGGTTCTGGCGTCGCTGCTGGCCGTCCTCGCCCTCGGGTACGGCGGCTGGCTGGTCGGTCCGGACCCGTCCGACCTGGCGACCCTCCCCGCGGCCGACACGGTCTCGGGGCCGGTCCTCTACGACCAGGTCACCCAGCGGATGGTGGCCGAGCACACGGCGACCTACACGTTCTCGGGCAGCAGTGGCGGGGGCGAGGCGCGCTCGGGGTGGGGGGCGATGCGGTTCACCGCCGGCCCCAACGACACCACCACCTTCGACGCCAACGTGGAGCTGACGTCGCTGTCGACCGGTCGGCTGCAGGCCGTCCTGCTACCGGGCACCTCCTACCTCGCGCTGCCCCCGGCCAAGGGGATCCCCGTGGGAGCGCCGTGGCTCAAGGTCGCCGCCCGGCCCAGCTCGGCGCTGGGGCGGGCGATGGCGCCGCTGGCCGACCAGCTGCGCGCGACGTTCGACCCGCGGGAGAGCCTCGGGCTGCTCCTCGCGGCCGGTCGCGTCACCGTCGTCGGGCCGGCGTCGGTGGACGGCACCCCGGCCGTCGAGCACCGCGCAAGCATCGACCTGCACGAGGCCCTGGCCGAGGCGAGCGACCCGTCCCTGCGCAGCCAGTTCAAGGCCATGCTCCAGGCCGGCGTCCACACGCTCCGCTACCAGCTGTGGCTGGACCACAGCGGCCTGCCGCTCAAGGTGCGGACCGACCTGCCCACCGCGCAGGGCGTCTTCTCGGTCACCGGAGTGTTCGCCCGATGGGGCGACCCGGTCAAGATCGCGGCACCCGGAGCCAAGCAGGTCTACGACGCGGACCGGGTCGAGGCCGACCGGGCCGCGGCCGCGAAGAAGGCCGCGAGGTTGCTCGCGGCCAGGAGGAAGCTGCGTCAGCACCACTGACGTGCCCCACTGATGTGC
>DATLPT010000254.1:0-3815 GCA_035535635.1 Lapillicoccus sp.
GATGCTGCTCCTGCTGTTCATCGTCGTGATGGGCTACGAAATCATCTTCGTCAGGACGACCGCCCCCTTGATTCCGCAGGTCATCGGGGTCAGTGCCGTGGCGGCCACCATGCTCGCCGGCATCGTTGTGGTCTACGTCCTCGACGCCCCGTTCGACAACCGGGGGGCGCAGCTCCCACCGTCCCGGATGACGTCCGCCGTATCCACGATGGAGTCGGCCTACCAGGCCGACCCGGCAACGATCCCCTGTGACGCTCAGGGGAAGCCGAAACCGTAGCGAGGAGTCACCCGGATGTGTTCCGATCGTCGAACAGCGTCAGGTGCAGCTCGCCGGGCGCGTCGAGCCGCGAGTTGCGCGAGCCCCAGGGCGTATCGACGGCATCGGCGACGAGCTGGGCGCCTCCTTCGACGGCAGCGGACGTCGCGGCGTCGACGCGATCGACCTGGAACGCCACTCGGACCGGACCGGACACCCGCCGACCCACCTCCAGCTCGTCGATGTACCGCGCGTGCGCGGAGTCTCCGATCTCCAGTGTGGCCCGGGCCGCCTCGAGGATGACGACCCGTCCCGCGTCCTCGGAGACGTACTCGGCGGACTCCGGCATCCCCAGCACGTCCCTGTAGAAGGCGACCGCCGCGTCGTAGTCCGCAACGGTCACGACCAGCCGAAGCTCCCGAACGCCCGGCGTGCTCACGAGCTGTGGTCCCGCCGCGACGGCGCGTGGGCCATGCCCATGTAGACGCCGCCCCCTCGCAGCGCCTCGGCGACCTCGTCGGGCATCGACTGCCGCGGGCGCTTCAGCGCGCTCATCGGGCCGGCACCTGCGCGAGTGCCTCGATCTCGACGAGGCACTCGGGCCGGCCGAGTGCGGCCACGAACAGGACGGTGACGGCGGTCGCGTGCATCCCCCACACCTCCTGGGACGCCGCATAGGCAGCGGTGATAGCGACGTCCGCGGCGAGATAGATCGTCAGCTTGGCGACGTCGGCCTGGGTGCAGCCGGCGCTCTCGAGGACCGTGATGACGTTGCGCAGCGCCTGCTTGCTCTGCTCGACGGGATCGTCACTGACGACCTGGCCGGTCTCGTCGACGCCGTTCTGCCCACCCACGACGAGGAGCGAGCCGGGACCCTCGACGAGGACGCCTTGGGCGAACGCGGGGTTGTGGTGCATCGAGTCGGGGTTGACGTGGGTCAGGGTCATTCCGTTTCTCCTGTGGTGTCGGATCTGGACGATGCCCGGCGGGCTCGTTGCTCGCGGACCTTGTGGCGGTTGCCGCAGCGGCTTATCGAGGACAGCGGCCCGCTTGGCCTGCCGCAGGTCCGCGGTAGTGGCGGTCACCGCGACGCCGAACCGTTCCTCCATCCACCGCTCCAGGTCCTCCGGGCCGGGCCAGCGCTCCCACTCGGTCCGGCTGCCCATGGTTGCATGACTCCAATCCGGCCCTGACAAGGTCTTGGCCGCCTTGGGCGCCTGGCTAGCATCGACCGCGTTGCGGGTGCCGGTGTGCGGTGCATCGCTCGCAACCGCCGCCCACTCCGACAAGGATGACCGATGACGATGAGCGTCCCGTTGCCGCATGTCGCTCAGCCGAGCAGCCCCACCGAGTACGTCCTCACCATCACCTGTCCTGACCGGCCGGGGCTGGTCGCTGACGTGACGCGGTACATCTTCGAGTGCGGCGGCAACATCGTCGAGAGCCAGCAGTTCGAGGACCGGCTCACCACCCGGTTCTTCATGCGGGTGCACTTCGTCACGGTCAGCGGTGGCTTGGGACCCGACGAGCTCCGCACGGCGTTCGCTCCCATCGGCGCCAAACATGCGATGACGTGGGAGATGTGGAACGCGCGCGACCCCTTTCGGACCCTGATCATGGTGTCCCGGCTCGGGCACTGTCTGAATGACCTGCTGTTCCGGTGGTCGACCGGCAGTCTCAACATCGAGGTACCGGCCGTGGTGTCGAACCACACCGACCTGGCACCGCTGGCTGACGCATACGGCATCCCGTTCCACCACATCCCGGTCACTCCCGACACCAAGCAACAGGCCGACCGGCGGCTCCGCGGGCTCGTCGGCGAGCTCGGCGTCCACTTGGTGGTCCTGGCCCGCTACATGCAGGTGCTGTCGGAGGACTTCGCCCTGTCCCTGCCCGACCGGATCATCAACATCCACCACTCCTTCCTGCCGAGCTTCAAGGGCGCCAAGCCCTACCACCAGGCGTTCGCCCGGGGGGTGAAGCTGGTCGGCGCGACGGCCCACTTCGTCACCCCGCAGCTCGACGAGGGGCCGATCATCGAGCAGGACGTCCTGCGGGTGGACCACCGGCTCGGTCCGGACGAGCTCGTCACCGCCGGTCAGGAGATCGAGAGCCGGGTCCTCACCCGTGCGGTTCGCTGGCGCACCGACAACCGGGTGCTGCTCAACGGCGACCGGACCGTGGTCTTCAGCTGAGCGGGATGCGCCTCTCGTGGCGGACCTCGGCCCGCCGCAACGTTGCTACGGCCCGAGCGGGTCGACTGGCGCTCCGATGGTCGCCTGGACCGCCTCGATCCCCGAGCCGGGCTGGTCGGGGAGCACGAGGCGCTCACCGTCGTACCGCACCCCGCCGACCACCGGCGAGCGGGCAGTCCACCAGGCGGCGTCCAGGTCGTTGACGACACTCGTGGGATGGGCGGCCGCGACCGCGGCGGCGGCGCCCACACCAATCGCGGTCTCCATCATCGAGCCGACCATCGTGCCGAGCCCCGCGGCCTCGGCGCGGCGCAGCTGCTCGACGGCGATGCCGAGCGACCCGCACTTGGCGAGCTTGACGTTCACGAGGTCGGCGGCGTGTAGGCGGAGAATCCGCTCCAGATCGACCAGGCTGAGCAGCGACTCGTCCGCCATGATCGGAAGGCCGACGCGAGAGTGGACCCAGGCCAGGCCCTCCACGTCCTCGCCATAAACGGGCTGCTCCACCAGCTCGACGCCGAGGTCCGCGTCCTCGACGGCCCGGATCACGGTGACCGCCTCGTCGGGCGTCCACCCTTGGTTCGCGTCGAGGCGGATGGTCACATCGGGACCGACCGCGTCGCGCACCGCTTGCACCCGCGCGACGTCGGAGTCGGCGTCGGTGCCGACCTTCACCTTCAAGGTCGAGAACCCGTCGGCGACCCGCTGGACGGCCGCGGCCGCGAGGTGGTCCGGTCCGCCGGCAGACAGGGTGACGTCCGTGCGCAGGACGGTCGGGTATGCGTCGCCGCCGGTTGGCGCAGCGGCTCCGGGCGTCGTCGCCTCGTTCCTCAGGAACGCGCTGAGCGTGAGTCCACACCGCCGCGCGACGAGATCGCGGACGGCGGTGTCGACGGCCGCCTTGGCCCCGAAGTTGCGCGCCACCGCGCGCTGCACGCTGGCGAGGACGGGGGCCCACTCGTCGACGTCGCGGCCGATGAGGATCGGGGCGAGTATCTCCTCGACGCACGCGGCGGCGCCGGCGAGCGACTCGCCGGTGACCTGCCAGACCTGTGGGGCCTCACCCCAGCCGGTGGTGCCCTCGGCGTCCCGCTCTCCGAGGTCCTGCGCGAGGTCTCGACGCGCGTGGCCCACACCGAGGCCATCTCCGCTCCGGTCACTCTCCCGGTCGGCTCCGCGGCGCCGGCCGCAGGGATGGGTTCGGTCGTCGCCTCCGCCGCCTGACGGCACGCCGGGCGATGGGCTCGCGGTTCGCCTCCGTCGAGTGCGCCCGCCTGTCGGTACCCCTTCACACACCGTTCGTCACGGCGTTGCGCCGCACGACGACCACGGACACCCTCGTCGTCCGGGTGTCCGACACCGAG
>DATLPT010000255.1:0-5857 GCA_035535635.1 Lapillicoccus sp.
CCACGGTCTGCTCGCCGCCGAGTCGGTCGACTGCACCGACCAGGGCGGAGTCGCGCTGCGGTCGTGGCGCGACGCGTTCCCGTCCGCAGTCCGCTGATCTGCCGTTCCAGGCAATCCGGCTCGACTGCCAGTCGAGCGTCTCGGCTGCCCATATACCGGCAGTCGAGTCGCATGACTGACAGTCGACTGACGGTCAGTGAGCCGATCCCGCTCCGTCGTCGTCCGGGAGCGCGCGGCTCGAGCCGCGAACGAGGTAGGCGGTGACGGGGTACCGCTTGCCCTTGACCTCGACCGACCCGAGGGACGTCAGCAGGTCGTCGTCGTCCAGGAGGCCGCGCGTCGTCTCGCCGATGACGACCTGACCGGGGCTGGCCAGACCTTGCAGGCGCGAGGCGAGGTTGGTCGTGTCGCCGATCGCGGTGAAGCTGCGCTGCTCGTGCGTCCCGACATTGCCGACGACGGCCCGGCCGGAGTTGATCCCGACCCGGAACCGCGGCCAGTTGTCGTCCTCGGCGATCACTGCGGCGGCCTCCTGCAGCTCCAACCCGGCCCGCACCGCTCGGCGCGCGTGGTCCGGCTGGTCGCCGGTCGCGTTGAAGACGACCATGATCGCGTCACCGGCGAACCGCTCGATGAACCCGTCCTCGCTCATCACGACGGGGACGGCGGTCGACCAGTACCGGTTCAGCATGGCGATGACCGAGGCCGGCGACCGGGACTCGGAGAACGCCGTGAAGCCCTGGAGGTCGGCGAAGAGGACGGACACCTGCCGCTCGACGCCGCCGAGCTCGGCGAGCGTCGGGTCGGCCCGGAGCCGCTCGGCGACCTGCGGCGAGACGTACGGCGTGAACAGGGCATCGAGCTCGTGGATCTCCCGGGCCGCCCCCGCCAGAGCTCTGGCCTCGTCGCGGGAGATGCCGTCCCGCGCCACGAGCGTGTCGACGACCGGCGCGGTGGGCTCGCCACGCTGGATGGCGGTGACGAGGCGTTCCAGCGCGGCGGCGGTGCGTTGGTCGACACGCTTGAGGGTCTGGTCGAGGTAAATCCCACTGAACGCGGCGACGGACGATCCCGACCGCCGGTATTCGAGACGGGCGGTCCGCGCGACGATCACGAACGCCACCAGCATGAGGACGTGCCACTCCCACCACGAGGCGTGCCAGTTGCGGCCGAGCGTCACGGCCAGCAGCGCCTCGGCGAGCAGCACGTATGCGGCGAAGAGGGCGAGGGCCAGCGAGGACTTCCGGACGCGGTACAGGGCGAGATAGCGCCAGGAGGCGACCACGTAGAACGCCAACCCCGGGACCGCGAGGACCCGCAGCACCGCGTTGGCGCCGTCCTCGTCGAGGCGCGTGTTGAGCGGCTGAACACCGGCGAGCGAGCAGGCCGCCCATACCGCCATCACGGCTACGAGCCCGTAGGTCAGGGGCCGCTGTAGCTCGACGATCCGCGGTCCCGCCCGGTGCAGGTCGAGGCTGGACCACGCGGCCAGGACCGAGGCGAGCAGCAGGCCGACCGGCGTCGCCACGACGAAGCCGGCGTTCGACTGCGGGAGCAGCACCCCCGGCGTGGCCAGGGCGTGCAGACCGAGGAACCCCGCCGCGGACATGAAGGACAGGCTGACCAGCACGAGCCGGGCGTCCCTCCGCCGCCTGGCCGCATCGGCCGCCACGACCCCCAGCGCGAGGTTGACCAGGCCGGTCGAGAGAACGAGCCAGAAGTGCGACGGGTGGTGCTCCCAGCGACCGTCCGCGTCCGACCAGGTGAGCAGCAGGAGCAGGCCGAGCAACGGCACGGCCAGGAGCGCGGCAACGCGCAGCACGCCCGAAATCTAACCGAGGGGGGTCACGATGTGGTCGCGACCCGCGCCGAGCCGACGTTCCGACGCACGATGGCGAGGTGAGCCGGCGGGACACCTACACCCACGGGCACCACGAGTCCGTGCTCCGCGCCCACCAGTGGCGCACGGCGGCGAACTCCGCCGCATACCTGCTTCCGCATCTCGCCCCCGGCGCGAACGTCCTCGACGTCGGCTGCGGACCGGGGACCATCACCCTCGACCTGGCTGAGGCGGTGACACCCGGCCGCGTCCTCGGCATCGACGTCGTCGCCGAACCGCTCGTCGCGGCCCGCGCCAGCGCCGAGGCGCGCGGCGACACGACCACGCAGTTCCGTCTCGGCGACGTCTACGACCTCGACCTCCCGGACGACTCGATCGATGTGGTCCACGCGCACCAGGTGCTCCAGCACCTCAGTGACCCCGTGGCGGCGCTGCGGGAGATGCGTCGGGTATGCCGGCCTGGCGGGCTCATCGCCGCCCGCGACGCGGACTATGCGGCGATGGTTTGGTATCCCGCCGACCCTCGCCTCGACGACTGGATGAGGGTGTACCAGGGAGTCACGCGCAGCAACGACGCGGAACCCTCAGCCGCCCGGCACCTGCTGGCCTGGGCGCATACCGCGGGGCTCGTGGACGTGGTGTCGTCGGCCAGCGCCTGGTGCTTCGCAACATCGGAGGACCGCGCCTGGTGGGGCGGGTTGTGGGCCGACCGCGTCACCCACTCCTCACTCGCGCAACAGGCGCTCGAGCGCGGTCTGGCGACCCCGGACCGGCTCGCCGAGCTGGCGCAGGCCTGGCGTGACTGGGCCGAGCACCCGGACGGCTGGTTCGTCGTCGTCCACGGAGAGATCCTCGCCAGCGCCTGACTCCGGCGGGACCCGTGCGAGGCTCGGGGCGTGTCGCCGCTCGCCGCTGCCCTGCTCGTGCCGGCGGGCATCGTGGCCGGCGCCCTCGGGAGTGCCGGCGGGATCACGTCGCTGGTCTCATATCCGGCGCTCCTCGCCGCGGGCGTGCCGCCGCTGCCCGCCAACGTGGCGAACATCGTGGCCGCCACCGCCATGGGTCCCGGAGCGGCTTTGAGCTCACGTCGCGAGCTGGTGGGAACGCGTAGCCTGGTGACCCGCCTGCTTCTCCTGGGGATCGTCGGCAGCGTCGCCGGCGCCGGGTTGTTGCTGTCCACGCCGCCCGGTGTGTTCGCGCGAGTCGTGCCGTTCCTGGTGGCCGCCGGAGCCCTCGTGCTGCTCCTGCAGCCGACGCTGGTGACGTGGCGCGGGGGAGCGCTGCCCCTCGGCACCCTGTCGGCGTTGGTCGTCGTCGTCTCTGTCTATAGCGGGTACTTCGGCGCCGGCTCCGGAGTCATGTTCCTCGCGATCGTCCTCTTCTACGAGGCGCGGATTCCCCAGGCCAACGCGATCAAGAACGTCGTCGTCACTGTCACGTGTGCCGCGGCGGCCGTCGTCCTGGTGCTCACCGGTCCGGTGCCGTGGGCGGCCGTCCTCCCGCTGGCCGCCGGTCTCCTCGTGGGCGGTGCGCTGGGTCCAGTGGTCGTCCGCCGCCTGCCCGGCCGGGTGGTGCGGTGGACGGCCGCGGCGCTGGGCTTCGTCCTCGCGATCTACCTCTGGCTACGGCCGGCCTGATCTCAGGCGGCGCGGGACACCGACATCGTCCCCTCGGGCGGGCGGTGCAGCGACTGCCACACGACGCAGTACCGCTCGGTCAGCCGTGCCAGCGACGCCAGCTCGTCCTCGGCGGCGTCGGTGTCGAGGTCGAAGGAGACCCGGATCGACCGGAACCCCACCGGCGCCTTCTTGTCCACCGCCAGGGTTCCCCGGATGTCGATGTCGCCTTCCGCCTGGACCGAACCCCCGCGCAGCAGCAGTCCCATCGACGTCGCCACCGCGGCCAGCGTGACCCCGGCACAGGCGACGAGCGCCTCCAGGAGCAGGTCGCCCGAGCACAGCTGGCTGCCGTCCCCGCCGGCCGCCGGATGCAGCCCGGCGGACGCCATCGCCCGGCCGGTTTCAAGGTCGCACGACACACCCTCGCCGAGCCGCCCGCTCGCCCGCATCGTGACGATCGCGGCCGCCGGGTCCTCGCGGTAGGCGGCCTTGAGCGGGGCTTGCCGGGCGGCGAGGGCGTCCTTGTTCATGCAGCGACGCTAGCCCGGGACGGTCTCGCTCGCTGTGCCAGGCTGATGCCATGACCGCCGCCTGGAGCACCGCCGAGGAGATCGCCGCCGCGCGCCGGACCATCGCGGCGTCCATCGACGACTGGCGCGAACCCGCGGTGTGGGCCGTCGGACTCACCTCGGCGACGTCGTCCGCGGAGTACGAGTTCCCGGTGGTCAACGTCGGGGAGGCCTATCTTGCCGCCGTGGTCCTGGCCAAGACCATCGGCTACGCCAACGGCACCTCGACCCACGTCATCTCGGTGGCCGAGCTGACCCACGCGCTGCACGGCGCGGCGCCGGCCGAGGCATACCCGGGCATCAAGCACGACAACCTTCAGGCGTGGCGCGAGATCCTCGCCGAGGTCGAGTCCAACCCCTACCGCGGCATCGTGGCCGTCTTCATCGGAGACCTCGACGACCCCGTGTCGTCCGAGGCGGACGGGTCGCTGCGCACCCAGCTGCCCGACTGACGTGCCGGCGAAGAGCTGTACCTTCTGCCAGATCGTCGCCGGCGAGATCCCCGCGCACGTCGTCCTCGACGAGCCCGACCTCGTCGGGTTCCTCGACGCCCGGCCGGTGTTCAAGGGTCATGTGCTGCTCGTGACGCGTGAGCACGTCGAGGCCCTTCCTGCGCTGCCGGCGCGGCTGCGTGAGCCGCTGCTGGAGGCGACCCAGCGGCTGGCTCGGGCCGTCGTCGACGGGCTGGGCGCACAGGGCTCGTTCGTCGCGACGAACACCGTCGTCAGCCAGTCGGTAGCGCACCTGCACGTCCACGTCGTCCCGCGCACCAAGGGCGACGGGCTGCGCGGGTTCTTCTGGCCGCGCACGAAGTACGTCTCCGACGAGGAGGCTGTCGAGTATGCGTCGCGCCTCGCCGCCGCACTGGAATCACCATCCCTCGGCTGACGAAGTTTGGCCTGGTCACGCCGCGTAGGGTTCCGGCGTGAGCGACTGGGCGCCGATCCGCTACGTCCAGAACGGCTCGGTGTCGATCGCGTACTCCACAGTGGGTTCCGGTCCCGTCGACATGCTCTTTCTCGGGGGATTCGTCAGCCACCTGGAGATCGGTGCCGAGATCGACGAGGCGAGGCGCTTCTGGACCCGGCTGGCATCGTTCTGCCGGCTCATCGTCTTCGACAAGCGAGGCATGGGCCTGTCGGACCGGGACGCCGGGCCCTACACGTTGGAGGACGTCGTCGACGATGCCCTCGCGGTGCTGGACGCCGTCGGCGCGGAACGTGCCGTCGTGTTCGGGGTCTCCGAGGGCGGGGCCGCGGCAACGCTGCTCGCCGCCAGTCACCCCAGCCGCGTCAGCGCACTCGTCCAGTTCGGGACCTTTCCGAGGCTCATCGAAGGTCCCGACTACCCCGACGGCCTGTCCCTACCGGCCCTGCGGGGACTCGAGCGCATGCTCGTCGAGGAATGGGGCGATCCCCGCAGCATCGACCTGTGGGCGCCGAGCATCGCCCACGACCCGGAGGTGCGGCGCTGGTGGGGACGCATGCTCCGCTCTGGCCTGAGCCGTGGCAGCCTGCACAACATCGAGCAGATGTACGAAGGCGTCGACGTCCGGCCGGTGCTGCCCAGTGTCAAGGTGCCGACGCTCGTCCTGTACCGGGAGGACGACCGGTTGATCCCTCCGGCCCTGTCCCGCGCGATGGCCGCGGGGATCCCGAGCGCCCGCGCCGTGGCGCTCCCCGGCGAGGACCACCTGTTCACAGCCGGCGACCAGGACGCCATGCTCGACGAGGTCGAGGAGTTCGTGACCGGGCGACCCGTGACACCGCTGACCGAACGGGTGCTCGCCACGGTCGTGTTCTGCGACGTCGTCGGCTCCACGCAGCACG
>DATLPT010000256.1:0-15078 GCA_035535635.1 Lapillicoccus sp.
ATCCTCTTCATGCGCAGGGAACCGGGGGAACCCGCGTCCCTCGGGCACGTCAACCCGCGCCAGTGGGGACCGATCCGCGACGCGGAGGGCGCCGGTCACATCGAGCTGTTCCTCGTCGCGACCGTTGTCACCATCGCCGTCACCCGCCTCTACCTACAGGTGACCGGCTTCCCGCAGATCGGCAGTGCGAGCGGGCTCCACGTGGCCCACGTCCTCTTCGGCGGCGTCTTCATGCTCGTCGCGATGGTCATGTTCATGCTGCTGCCCGGGCGCTCGTCGCGGTGGCTGGCCACCCTGTTCGCGGGCATCGGGTTCGGGCTGTTCATCGACGAGGTGGGCAAGTTCCTCACCCAGGACAACGACTACTTCTTCAAGCCGGCCGTGGCGGTGATGTACCTCTTTCTCATCCTCGTCTACGTGGTCGGCGCCTACCTCGTCCGCCGCCGCGCACTGTCCGACCGCGAGCTCGTCGTCAACGCGCTGAAGATGATGCAGGAGCTGGCCGCCGGGAACCTCGACGCCTATGAGGCCTCCGAGCTCAAGCGCATGCTCGAAGCCGCCAGCCCCGTCGAACCCTTGCGCGACCCGCTGCTCGGCGTCATCGAGGAGGTGACCAGCGAGCCGTTGGCGGTGGGCCGGATCAACCGCTTCTACGCCGGCCTCCGTCGTCGCGCCGTCGGAATGGCGCGCTCCTCGCTCATGCAACGGCTTGGCGTCGTGCTGTTTCAGGTCGTCATCGTCCTGTCCGTCTTCCGTCCCATGCAGGAGCTCGTCGACGACCCGTCCGGCTTCGCCTGGGTGTGGGCCGGCGCCGCCTGGCTGGTGCTGGTCCAGGGCGTGGTCGCGACGGTGCTCTACTACCGGGGCGAACACGTGCGGGCGCTGCAGATCTTCGCCCTGGCCCTGACGCTGGAACTGCTCGTGGTCCAGTTCTTCGAGCTGCTGGACGAACCGTGGCTCGGCGTCCTCCGGGTGCTCGTCAACGTCTTGCTGCTCGGCGTGTGCCACTCGATGCTCTACCGAGAGGAGCACCTGCGCTCGGGGCCGGTCACCCCGTCGCCGTGAGAACGAGAGGTATGCCCGTCGGTGCCGGGAGCGGGATTCGAACCCGCACAGCCTTGCGGCCAGAGCATTTTGAGTGCCCCGTGTCTGCCATTCCACCACCCCGGCCTTGAGCCGATACTGACCCGAGAACCCGCCGGAAGCATACCGAGGGCCGGAGGAGGGCTCAGTAGACCGCGAAGTCCTCGTAGGCCGGCGCCACCTTGTTCTTGGCGTCACCGATCCGGTGCACGCGCAACGCGTTGGTGGAGCCCGGGATCCCCGGCGGGGATCCGGCGACGATGATGACGCGATCGCCCTCCTGGCAGCGTCCGGACTCGAGTAGCTCCTTGTCCACCTCGAGTGCCATCTGGTCGGTGTGCCGGGCCATCGGGACGATGAACGTCTCGATCCCCCAGACCAACGCCAGCTGGGCCCGGGTGGCCGCTATCGGCGTGAAGGCGAGCATCGGCAGCTGGGATCGCAGCCGCGAGAGCCGCTTGGCCGAGTCGCCCGACTGGGTGAAGGTCACCAGGTACTTCACGCCCAGCAGCTCCCCGATCTCGACGGCGGCCCAGGTCACCGCCCCACCGACGGTATGCGGGCGGGTGCCGAGCGGGTGGATCCGCTCGAGGCCGTGGTCCTCGGTCGCCGAGATGATCCGAGCCATGGTCCGGACCGCCTGAACCGGCCAGGCGCCCACGCTCGTCTCGCCCGACAGCATGATGGCGTCGGCACCGTCGAGCACTGCGTTCGCACAATCGCTGGCCTCGGCTCGCGTCGGCCGGGAGTTCTCGATCATCGACTCGAGCACCTGGGTCGCGACGATGACCGGCTTCGCCTGCTGCCTGGACAGCTCGACGGCCCGCTTCTGCACCAGTGGCACGTCCTCCAGCGGCAGCTCCACGCCGAGGTCACCGCGCGCGACCATGACGCCGTCGAAGGCGTGGACGATGTCCTCGAGGTTGTCGACGGCCTGGGGCTTTTCGATCTTGGCGATGACCGGAACGCGCACGCCCTCCTCGTCCATGATCCGGTGGACGTCCTCGATATCTGCCGCGGAACGGACGAACGACAGGGCGACGAGGTCGACGTTGAGCCGGAGCGCCCACCGCAGGTCGTCGACATCCTTGTCGGACATGGCGGGAACGCTCACCGCGACGCCGGGCAAGTTGATGCCCTTGTTATTGGAGATGACGCCGCCCTCGACCGCCTCCGTGACGATGTCGGTGTCCGTCACCTCCACCGCCCGCAGACAGACCTTCCCGTCGTCGATGAGGAGGGTGTCGCCGGGCCGTACGTCTCCCGGCATGCCCTTGTACGTCGTACTGACCCGCTGCTGGTCGCCGGCTACGTTGTCGACGGTGATGGTGAAGCGGTCTCCGGGCGCGAGGCTGATCGGGCCGTTTGCGAACCGGCCGGTGCGGATCTTCGGGCCCTGCAGGTCGACGAGGATCCCGACCGCCCGCCCGGTCACGTCACTCGCCGCGCGGACCGCCTTGTAGACGCCCTCGTGCACCGAGTGCTCGCCGTGCGAGAGATTCAGCCGGGCGATGTCCATCCCCGCCTGGACCAGGGCGTGGATCTGCTCCGGCGACGAGGTCGCGGGCCCCAGCGTGCAGACGATCTTGGCGCGGCGCATACGCGAAACCTTATGACTTACGCCCGAGTACGAAACCCGCCGGTCACCACCTGAGCAGGCGCTCAGACCAGGAGCGGCCGGTCCGTCGGGTTGATCGGCCGGGGCAGCTGGCTCGACCCGGTGAGCCACTGGTCGACACCGTTGGCGGCGGCCCGTCCTTCGGCGATCGCCCAGACGATGAGGGACTGGCCACGGCCCGCGTCCCCGGCCACGAAGACACCGGGAACCGACGACATGAAGTGCTTGTCGCGCTTGACGTTCGAGCGGTCGTCGAGGTCGACGCCGAGCTGCTCGACGAGCCCGGGCTTCTCCGGTCCGAGGAAGCCCATGGCCAGGAGGACCAGCTGCGCCGGGATCTCCCGTTCGCTGCCCTCGACCGGCTCGAACCGGCCGTTCCGCAGCTCCACCTCGACCAGCTTCAACGCGCGGACCCGGCCGTCGTCGTCACCGAGGAAGCGTTCGGTGTTGACGGCGTAGACGCGGTCACCGCCCTCCTCGTGGGCGCTGGAGATCCGGTACGTCATCGGGTAGGTCGGCCACGGCTGGCCCGTCGGCCGCTCCTCCGGCGGGCGGGGCATGATCTCCAGCTGGGTCACCGACCGGGCGCCCTGGCGGTGCGCGGTGCCGAGGCAGTCGGCACCGGTGTCGCCGCCGCCGATGATGACGACGTCCTTGTCGGTGGCGAGGATCTGGTTCTCGACGACCTGGCCGAGCGCCGCGTGGTTGCCCTGCGGGAGGAACTCCATGGCCTGGTGGACGCCGTCGAGCTCCCGTCCGGGGACGGGCAGGTCGCGCGCGACGGTGGCCCCGATGGCGAGGACCACGGCGTCGTAGCGGTCGGCGAGCTGCCGCCCGGTGATCTCGGCCCCGACGTCGACACCGTTGCGGAACCGCGTCCCCTCCGCCTCCATCTGGGCCAGCCGCCGGTCGAGGACGGCCTTCTCCATCTTGAACTCGGGGATGCCGTAGCGCAGCAGCCCGCCCGGCTTCTCCGCGCGCTCGTAGACCGCGACGGTATGCCCGGCCCGAGTGAGCTGCTGAGCGGCGGCCAGACCCGCCGGGCCCGATCCGACCACGGCGACGGTCTTGCCGGACAACCGCTCCGGCGGCTGTGGAGTCACCCGTCCGGCGCGGAAAGCCTCCTCGACGGTCGTGACCTCGACCTGTTTGATCGTCACGGCGGGCTGGTTGATGGCGAGGACGCAGGCGGTCTCGCACGGCGCGGGGCAGAGCCGGCCGGTGAACTCAGGAAAGTTGTTCGTCGCGTGCAGGCGCTCGATGGCCTCCGCCCAGTCGCCGCGCCAGGCCAGGTCGTTCCACTCCGGGATGAGGTTGCCGAGCGGGCAACCGTTGTGACAGAACGGGATTCCGCAGTCCATGCACCGGCCCGCCTGGCGCTGCAGCTGCGCCAGGTCCTGCTCCTGGTAGACCTCGTGCCAGTCCTTGATCCGGACGGGAACCGGCCGCCGCGTCGGGAGCTCGCGTTCGCGGACCTTGAGGAAGCCGTGCGGGTCAGCCACGGGACGCCTCCATGATCCGCTCCCACACCTCGGCGCCGTCCAGGTCGAGACCCTGGGCCTCCGCGTCGGCCCTGACGTCGAGGACGCGCTGGTAGTCGCGCGGGAGCACGAGCGTGAACCGGTTCCGGCTCTCCGCCCACGCGTCGAGCAGGCGCTCGGCGACCGGCGACTCGGTCCAGTCGCGGTGTGTCTCGAGCAGGCCGCGAAGCACGGCCTCGTCCTTGTCGCGCAACGGAACCAGGTCGACGAGCTCCGGGTTGACGAGCTCCGGACGCAGGTCAAGGACGTAGGCCACGCCGCCCGACATGCCGGCCGCGAAGTTGCGCCCGGTCGGCCCCAGGACGACGACGGTGCCGCCGGTCATGTACTCGCAGCCGTGGTCGCCGACGCCCTCGACGACCGCGGTGACACCTGAGTTGCGGACGCAGAACCGCTCGCCGGCCTGGCCGCGCAGGAAGATCTCACCGGTCGTCGCACCGTAGGCGACGACGTTGCCGGCGATGACGTTGTTTTCCGCGGTGAGCGGGGCAGACCGGTCCGGGCGAACGACGAGCCGGCCACCCGACAGGCCCTTGCCCAGGTAGTCGTTCGCGTCGCCGTGCAGCACCAGCGTGATGCCCGCCGGCACGAACGCGCCGAACGACTGACCGCTCGACCCGGTGAGGGTGAACTCGATCGTCCTGTCGGGCAGCCCGCGCGGATGCAGCTTGGTCACCTCGTGGCCGAGCATCGTCCCGACCGTGCGGTTGACGTTGCGGACGGTCACGCCGGCGCGCACCTGCTCGCCCTCGTGCAAGGCTCCCTGGGCCAGCGCGACGAGCTGGTGGTCCAGGGCCTTTTCGAGGCCGTGGTCCTGGCCGACGGTCTGGTATGCGGTGCCTCCGGTCGGGTCCTCGACCATCGTCAGCACGGGGGTCAGGTCGAGACCAGCCGCCTTCCAGTGCTCGACGGCCCGGTCGGTGTGGAGCGCGTCGACGTGACCGATCGCCTCGGCCACGGTGCGGAACCCCAGAGCGGCGAGGTGCTCGCGGACCTCCTCGGCGATGTACTCGAAGAACGTCTCGACGAACTCGGGCTTGCCGGAGAACCGCGCCCGCAGCTCGGGGTTCTGGGTGGCGACGCCGACCGGACAGGTGTCGAGGTGACAGACCCGCATCATGATGCACCCCGACACGACGAGCGGCGCCGTGGCGAACCCGAACTCCTCGGCACCGAGCAACGCGGCGATGACGACGTCGCGACCGGTCTTCAGCTGGCCGTCGGTCTGGACGACGATCCGGTCGCGCAGGCCGTTGAGGCGCAGTGTCTGTTGGGTCTCGGCCAGACCCAGCTCCCACGGCGCGCCGGCGTGCTTGAGCGAGGTGAGCGGCGAAGCACCGGTTCCGCCGTCGTGGCCCGAGATGAGGACGACGTCGGCATGCGCCTTGGAGACGCCGGCCGCCACCGTGCCGACACCGATCTCGGACACGAGCTTGACGTGGATCCGGGCCTGCGGATTCGCGTTCTTGAGGTCGTGGATCAGCTGCGCCAGGTCCTCGATCGAGTAGATGTCGTGGTGCGGTGGTGGCGAGATGAGACCCACACCCGGCGTCGAATGCCGGGTCTTGGCGATCCAGGGGTAGACCTTCGGGCCGGGTAGCTGGCCGCCCTCGCCCGGCTTCGCGCCCTGGGCCATCTTGATCTGGATGTCGTCGGACTCGGTGAGGTAGAGGCTCGTGACGCCGAAGCGTCCCGAGGCGACCTGCTTGATCGCCGAACGACGGGACGGGTCAAGCAGGCGGTCCTCGTCCTCCCCGCCCTCACCGGTGTTGGACTTCCCGCCGATCCGGTTCATGGCGATGGCCAGCGTCTGGTGGGCCTCCAGGCTGATCGAGCCGTAGCTCATCGCACCGGTGCTGAACCGCCTGACGATCTCGCTGACCGGCTCGACCTCCTCGATCGGCACCGGTGGCCGGCCGGTCTCGTCGCCCGGCGCGAACTCGAAGAGGCCGCGTAGCGTCATCAGCCGTTCCGACTGCTCGTCGACCCGCGACGTGTACTGCTTGAAGATGTCGTAGCGGCGGGCTCGGGTCGCGTGTTGCAGCCGGAAAACCGTCTCGGGGTCGAAGAGGTGGGGCTCACCCTCGCGGCGCCATTGGTACTCGCCGCCGACCCACAGCTTTCGGTGCGCGGGGTGGATGCCCTCGCGCGGATAGGCGACGGCGTGACGGGCGGCGACCTCCTCGGCGATGACGTCGAGGTCGACCCCGCCGAGCTGGGTGGTCGTGCCGGTGAAGTACCGTTCGACCACGGCCTGCGACAGGCCGATCGCCTCGAACACCTGGGCGCCGTGGTAGGACGCCACGGTCGAGATGCCCATCTTCGACATCACCTTGAGGACGCCCTTGCCGAGCGCCTTGATGAGGTTGGCCACGGCCTTCTCCGGCGAGACCCCGGTGATCGTGCCGTTGCGGATGAGGTCCTCGACGGACTCCATCGCCAGGTAGGGGTTGATCGCCGCGGCGCCGTAACCGACGAGCAGCGCCACGTGGTGGACCTCGCGGACGTCGCCGGCCTCGACGAGCAGGCCGACCTGGGTTCGCGTCTTCTCACGGATGAGGTGGTGGTGGACCGCCGAGGTCAGCAACAGCGACGGGATCGGCGCCTGGTCGCGGCCGGAGTCGCGGTCGGACAGGACGACGAACCGGGCACCGCGGCTGATCGCCTCGGACACCTCGAGGAAGATCTCCTCGAGCCGGGCGTGCATCGCCTCGGCGCCGCCGTTGACCTCGTAGAGACCACGGACGACGTATGTCGCATACCCCGGCAGGTCTCCGTCGGCGTTGATGTGGACGATCTTGGCCAGCTGGTCGTTATCGATGACCGGGAACGGAAGCACGAGCTGCCGCGCGTGCGCGGGTGAAGCCGTCAGAGCGTTCCCCTCCGGCCCGATGGTCATCCCGAGCGACGTCACCAGCTCTTCGCGAATGGCGTCGAGCGGCGGGTTGGTCACCTGGGCGAACAGTTGGGTGAAGTAGTCGAAGAGGAGCCGCGGGCGGCTGGACAGCACCGCGATCGGGCTGTCCGTGCCCATGGACCCCAGCGCTTCGGCGCCGCTCCTGGCCATCGGGGTCAGGAGGATGCGCAGCTCCTCCTGCGTGTAGCCGAAGGTCTGCTGCCGGCGGGCGACCGACGATGGGGTGTGCCAGACGTGTTCGCGCTCCGGCAGGTCTTCCAGCCGCAGCAGGCCCGCGTGCAACCACTCGTCGTAGGGGTTCTGAGCGGCCAGCGAGGACTTGATCTCCTCGTCGCCGATGAGCCGGCCGTGCTCGGTGTCGACGAGGAACATCCGCCCGGGCTGCAACCGCCCGCGCTTGACGACCGTCGCGGGGTCGAGATCGAGGACCCCCGACTCGGAGGCGAGGACGACGAGCCCGTCCTCCGTCACCGCATACCGGCCCGGCCGCAGGCCGTTGCGGTCGAGGACCGCGCCGATCACCGTCCCGTCGGTGAAGGCGATGAGCGCGGGCCCGTCCCACGGCTCCATGAACGTCGAATGGAACTCGTAGAACGCCCGCCGGGCCGGGTCCATGCCGGTGTGGTTCTCCCACGCCTCCGGAATCATCATGAGGACCGCGTGCGGGAGGGAGCGGCCCCCGAGGTGGAGCAGCTCGAGCACCTCGTCGAACGACGCGGAGTCCGAACCATCCGGGCTGCAGATCGGGAAGAGCCGCTCGAGGTCGCCGGGGATCGTGTCGGAGGTCAGCTGGCTCTCGCGGGCGCTCATCCAGTTGCGGTTGCCCTTGACCGTGTTGATCTCGCCGTTGTGAGCGAGGAACCGGTACGGATGGGAGCGGGGCCACGACGGGAAGGTGTTGGTCGAGAACCGCGAGTGCACCAGCGCGAGCTCGGACTCGAACGCCCGGTGCGACAGGTCCGGGAAGAACGGCTCCAGCTGTGCCGTTGTGAGCATGCCCTTGTAGACGAGGGTGCGGGCGGACAGGGACGCGAAGTAGGCGTCGGTCTCCAGCTCGGCGCGTTTGCGCAGGCCGTACGCATACCGGTCGAGGGCGATTCCGGTCAGGCCGGCCGCGGGACCGTCGGACGTGCCGGTGACGAAGAGCTGCACGAAGTGGGGCATGCAGTCGCGGGCGACCTCACCGATGATCTCGGCCGCGACGGGCACCTCGCGCCAGCCGAGAACCTCGAGCGACTCCTCGGCGGCGATCCACTGGATGGCCTCGACGGTGGCCGCCCGCTGACCGTCGTCGGCGGGCAGGAAGGCCAGGCCGACGGCGTATGCGCCCGGGCCGGGAAGGGGAAAGCCGACCTCCTCGCGGAGAAAGGCGTCGGGCACCTGGCTGAGAAGGCCGGCGCCGTCACCGACGAGCGGGTCGGCGCCGGTGGCGCCGCGGTGGTCGAGGTTGCGCAGCGTGGTGAGCGCGTGCTCGATGATGTCGTGACCGGCGCTGCCCCGCATCGTGGCGACCAGGGCGACACCGCAGGCGTCGTGCTCGTTCTCGGCTCGATAGAGGCCGACGTCGTCCGGCTGCGCCGAGTAGAGGGAACGCCGGCGTTCCGGTCCGATCCGTTGTCTCGGCCGGCCTTCGAGTGCGGTCATGTCACCGTCCTGACGTCCACGTCGGTCTCGCGACCGACCAGTGAGTCGGGCAGATGACGCCGGCCGTTGGCGGAGGGCGGCCGGTCGGCGTCAGAGGCGGCTGGGCGGCGTCGGCCAGTGCGGATGCAGGATATCGGTCCCGTCAAGCGTCCTATATTTCGGGACGGTCCATCCCGAATCCCGGGATCAGGATCGTGTAACCGGCTCGGGTGGCCCGGTTTCGGCGCGTTTGTCGGTTTCCGGCTCGGCATTGTCCGGTCGACGCCCGAACCACACGTAGAGCCCGACGCCGAGGAGGAAGACGATGATCGAGACCCACGAGTTGACCCGCAGCCCGAGGATGTGGTTGGCGTCGTCGGTCCGCATGAACTCGATGACGCCGCGCCCGACCGGGTAGCCGGCGATGTAGAGGGCGAAGATCTGGCCGCGGCGGAAGTCGTACCGCTGGTCCAGCCAGATGAGGACGCCGGCGAGCACCAGGCAGTAGACGAACTCGTACAGGAACGTCGGATGGAAGACCCCGAGGACCACCGGGTCGCCGTTGGCATCCACGACGGCGTGGCCGGCGACCTGGTCCCACTGGTAGACCCTCAGTCCCCAGGGCAGGTCGGTCGGGCCCCCGTGGACCTCGTTGTTGAAGTAGTTCCCCCACCGGCCCAGCGCCTGCGCCACGAGAATGCCCGGCGCCGCGGAGTCGACGAAGTCGAGGAAGCTCACGCCCTGCCGGCGGCAGCCGATATAGGCGCCAAGGGCACCGAGGGCGATGGCGCCCCAGATACCGAGCCCGCCCTCCCAGATCTTGAAGGCGTTCCACGGCTGCCCGCCCTCCCCGAAGTATGCCTGTGGCGAGGTGATGAGGTGGTAGATCCGGCCCCCCACGATGCCGAACGGGACCGCCCAGGCGGAGATGTCGAGAACCTGGCCCGGCTTGCCGCCTCGGGTGGCCAGTCGCCGGTCGGTCATCCAGATCGCCACGACGATGCCAGCGAGGATGCACATCGCGTAGGCGCGAACCGGCACCGGGCCGAGGTACCAGACCCCGGTGGTGGGGCTGGGGATCTCGATGGGTAGCACGGCGAGGCTCATGACGTGGTCACCGGCTCGCGGCTGCGGCGGACGCCGCCGGCGAGGTCGGCGACGATCTTGCGGAGGGTCGCGATGCCCTCGTCCGGAGAGGCGGCCTCGACGAGCGTGCGGACCAGTGCCGACCCGACGATGACGCCGTCGGCGAACTCGCCGACGGCGGCCGCCTGGTCGCCGTTGGAGACGCCGAGGCCGACGCATACCGGCAGATCGGTGACCTCGCGGGTGCGGGCGACGAGCGACTCGGCCGCCGAGCCCACCGTTTCGCGGGTGCCGGTGACGCCCATGAGGGAAGCGGCGTAGACGAACCCGCGGCACGCGGTGGTCGCCGCGGCGAGGCGGTCCGGGGTCGAGCTGGGCGCGACGAGGAAGACCCGGTCCAGCCCGTATGCGTCGGACGCGGCGATCCAGTCGGCCGCCTCGTCAGGGATGAGATCGGGGGTGATGAGCCCCGCGGCTCCGCTGGACGCGAGATCACGGGCGAAGGTGTCGACGCCGCGGCGCAGGACCGGGTTCCAGTACGTCATGACGAGGGCCGGCGTCCCGGTGTCGGCCACCGCCCGGCAGGCCGAGAAGACGTCGTCCACGCGAGTTCCAGCGGTCAGAGCGCCCTCGGCGGCCCGCTGGATGACGGGACCGTCCATAAGCGGGTCGCTGTAGGGCAGGCCGACCTCGACGACGTCGACCCCGGCGTCGACCATGGCGGTCATCGCGGCGATCGAGGTCGGGACGTCGGGGTAGCCGACCGGGAGGTACCCGACGAGAGCGGCCCGGCCCTCGGCGCGGCAGGCCTCGATGGTGTCGCGGACCCTCACGCCTGGACCCCCATCCCCTTGGCTGCGTCGGGGGCCTTGTCGCCAGGCTTATCCAGCAAGCCGAACCAGGTCGCCGCGGTGTGGACGTCCTTGTCGCCGCGTCCCGACAGGTTGACGAGGAGGAGAGCGTCGGGGCCGACTTCCCGCCCCACCTCCATGGCGCCGGCCAGTGCGTGGCTGGACTCCAGCGCCGGGATGATGCCCTCGGTCTGACACAGCAGACGGAAGGCCTCCATCGCCTGCTCGTCGGTGATGGACCGGTACTCCGCGCGGCCACTTTCGAGCAGGTATGCGTGTTCGGGCCCGACACTGGGGTAGTCCAGACCGGCGGAGACCGAGTGCGACTCCATAGTCTGGCCGTCGTCGTCCTGCATGACGTATGTGAACGCGCCGTGGAGTACGCCGGGGATGCCGGACGCGAACCGCGAGGCGTGCCGCCCAGAGGCGACCCCCTCTCCGCCGGCCTCCAGGCCGATGAGGCGAACGCCGGTGTCGTCGAGGAACCGGTGGAAGATGCCCATGGCGTTTGACCCACCGCCGACACAGGCGAGAACGGCGTCGGGCAGCCGGCCCACGAGATCGAGCACCTGGGCGCGGGCCTCGATCCCGATGATCCGGTGGAAGTCGCGAACCATCTCGGGGAAGGGGTGCGGGCCGGTCACCGTGCCGAGAACGTAGTGGGTGTCGTCGACCGAGGCGACCCAGTCGCGCAGGGCCTCGTTGACCGCGTCCTTGAGGGTCTGGCTGCCGGTGGTGACCGGGACGACGTCGGCGCCGAGCAGCCGCATCCGAGCGACGTTGAGGGCCCGCCGCTCGGTGTCGACCTTGCCCATGTAGACGGTGCAGTCGAGGCCGAGCAGGGCGGCAGCGGTCGCGGTGGCCACACCGTGCTGCCCGGCGCCGGTCTCGGCGATGACGCGGGTCTTGCCCATCCGCCTCGTCAGCAGCGCTTGGCCGAGGACGTTGTTGATCTTGTGGGAGCCGGTGTGGTTCAGGTCCTCACGCTTGAGGATCACCCGCGCTCCCCCGGCGTGCTCGGCGAACCGCGGGACCTCGGTGACGATGCTCGGCCGCCCCGTGTACGTGCGGTGCAGCCGCTCCAGCTCGCCGACGAACTCGGGGTCGACCATGGCCTTGAGCCGGACCTCGTCGAGCTGCTCGAGCGCCGGGATCAGCGCCTCGGGGACGAACCGTCCGCCGAACGGGCCGAACCGTCCGTTGGTCATGTCCGCACCTTCCGCTTCGGCGACCGCAGTCCTGGCGTGGCACGGACGCCGACCGACGCGAAGGCGGCGACGGCGCCGGCCGGGTCGCCGCCGGTGACCAGCGCCTCGCCGACGAGGACTCCATGCGCCCCTGCCGCCGCATACTCGCGCACGTCCTCGACGGTGCGGACCCCGGACTCGGCGATCGTCACGACGTCGTCGGGAATGAGCGGGCACAGCCGGGCGAAGACCGCGCGGTCGACGGTCAGGGTGCGCAGGTCTCGGGCGTTCACGCCGACGACCGTCGCGCCGGAGTCGACCGCGCGCCGCGTCTCCTCCTCGTCATGCACCTCGACCAGAGCGGTCATCCCGAGCGCCTCGGCGTGCTCGCGCAGCGCCACGAGGTCGCGCTGGTCGAGCGAGGCGACGATGAGGAGGACGAGGTCGGCCTCCCACGCTCGGGCCTCGGTGATCTGGTAACGGGTGACGAGGAAATCCTTGCGCAGAATCGGGACATCGACGCGGCGGCGGACCGCGGCGAGGTCGTCGAGGCTGCCGGAGAACCGGCGCGGCTCGGTGAGGACGCTGATCGCCGTCGCGCCGCCCTGGGCGTACGCCGCGGCGAGGCCGGCCGGGTCGGCGATCTCGGCCAGCGCCCCCTTGCTCGGGCTGGACCGCTTCACCTCGGCGATGACAGCGAGCCGGGAGGCGCGACGCAGAGCGGTCTCGGCGTCCAGAGCGGGCGGGGCGTCCGCGGCTCGGCGCTCGAGCTCGGCCTCGGGCACCGCAGCCATCCGCGGCTCCAGGTCCGCCCGGACGTCGGCGACGATCTCGTCCAGCACGCTGCGGGCGGTGGAACGGGTCACCGTCACAGGCTACTTTCCGCGCCGAGCTTCGGAGGACGGCGTCCGGCACCCGCGGTCCGCACCGTCCGGCTCGGAGCCAAGCCAGGTGGGTCAGGGCGCGAGGTACGCCCCGAGCGGCACGTCCGGCAGGTTGCGCCAGACCGCAAAGGCGAGCAGGACGCCGTCGAGGACCATCCAGCGGCGGTTCGTCAGGAGCGGCCCCCGTTGCGGCCGGCCGGCCCAGGCCGCGCGGACACCGAGGATCCACCAGACGGTGAGGACCGGGACCAGGGCGAGGACGACGACGTTGAAGGAGGCGGCCGCGGCCAGATCGCCGTGGCTGAGGGCGGCGACACTTCGCAGGCCTCCGCAGAACGGACACCAGAGCCCGGTCGTCGCGTGCAGTGGACACTCGAGCAGGTCTCCGGGAGCCACCGCATACCCGCCGGTGTGGTTCAGCCAGCCGACCGCGGCCCCGGCGGCCGCTCCGCCGGCGAGCCACCCGATGGCACGGCCGCGCCGCGCCCGGCCCCGAGCGCGGGGTCCAGGCGCGGCGAGTGTCGTCGAGGTGCGCGTGGTCAGCTCTTCTTCGGCTGCGGCTCGAGGAGGACGACGGTGCTCATGATCTTGTCGGCGATCGTCTGCCGCTTGGCGTCCCACAGCGGGAACAGCCAGCCGACGTAGCAGATGATGCTGTCGACGATGTGGGCGATGTCGCGGACGAACGCCATCCCCATGCCGACTGGCTGGCCTGTCGACTCCTTGACCAGCTTGACGCCGGCCAGACCGCGGCCGATGGTGTAGCCGGTCGTCCCGCCGCGGTACCAACGGTTGTAGATCCAGAGCGCCAGGATGTAGAGGCCGCCGAGGTAGTAGAAGACGTTCGGGCCGGTGCTCACGACGGTGTTGCCGACGGTCGTGACGCGCGGCGCGCCGATCGCATACAGGATCCAGCCCGGGATGGCGAGAGCGATGAAGTCGATCACCCAGCCGAGCGCCCGCTGCGGCCACAGGGCGAGCGTCCCGACCGCGCTGCCCTGCTCGTATGGTCCGGTGTAGGCCGGCGCGGCTCCGTAGCCCTGCTGTCCGTAGGGGGGCGGCGGGGGCGGAGCGCCGTAGCCGCCCTCAGCCGGAGGCGCAGCGCCGTACCCGCTGTCCGCGGGGGGCGGGGCGCCGTAGCCCCCGGGTGCTGGCGGCGGTGGGGGCGGCGCGTAGCCGCCATCGGCGGGAGGCCCCGACGGAGCGGCGGCGGGCGGCGACGACGGCTCCGTGGAGCCGTACTGCGGCGGGGGCGGCGACGGGGAGCCGTAGCCCTCGGACGGACGCTCCTCCGGATTGCTGGTGGGGTCAGGTCGGTCGTCACCCGGAGGCGGCGTGCTGCCGTACGACATGCTCGGTCCTCTCTCTGAAGCATTGAGCGCCCCCGCGGACGCGACGCAGGGAACGATAGTGGCGGACGAGCCTGCCGTGGCGGAAGGCGCCGCTACTGCGTGCCGGAGTCGTCCTGGCTTCGTCCGGGCAGGTCGGCGCCGCGACCCCCGTTTCGATGCGCCGCCTGAGAGGTGCTCGCCTTGTCGCCGTACCCCGCCATCGACAGCACCTTCCCGGCGATCACCCCCACGACGACGACGACCGCGCCGACGACGAACCACGCCACCCACGCGAAGACCACTGCGAGCGCCATGATCACCGAGCCGACGAGGATGATTACCACTCCCGCCCAGGCGGCGGTGCTGTGGCCGTGGCTCCCGTGCTCCTGATTGGCGGAGTCCCCGTGCTCGACTCCGGAGCTGGGCTGCGTCATGGTCGGCGGCTCCTTCTTTCCCTTGCGGCCTGGCGCCCGCGCGAGGCGAGTGCGGTCATTGTGTCAGGTCGGGCGTCAATCCTGCAGTGGCCGGTGTCCGGTCGAGTGCTGGTCCGAGGACGGAGTACGCGGATCATCCGGCTCGATGATGGCGTCGGGCGCCGGGTCGGCCGTCGGGTCACGCCCCTCGGTGAGCTCGTCCCATGCCGTGCGGTGAGTGCCCTGACCCGTGCCGGCGGTGGTGACGTCGCCGGTACCCGTCGTCGCCTCGCTCCCGTCTCCTGGCGCGTCGAACCGGTTCGAGAGCCCCGACCAGCGCCGGGCCGCCACGGCCGCGAGAACCGCCGCGAGCACGAGCACGAGGCCTGCCGCCAGGGCGGTCCACGCCCAGGCCGACACGTTCGCCGAGGTGGCGACGACGCCGGTCCGGCCCAGTGCCGCGGCGGCCACCCGGCCGAGGGCCTCCTCGGGCCGGGTGAGCGGCACTGCCGTCAGCGCCACCGCGCCCGCGGCGGCGAGCACC
>DATLPT010000257.1:0-3560 GCA_035535635.1 Lapillicoccus sp.
GCCCCGGCGCAACAGCGTGAAGACGGACCGGTTGTCGGCCATCCCGTGCAGCAGGAGGATCGGCGTCCCCGCGGCCTCGATGTCGGAGATGACGAGCCCACGCTGCGCCGGAGCGAGGTGCTCGATCCGGTAGCCGTGGGAGACGTCCCGGGCTTGGGCCCCGAGCACCCCGAACGGGTAGATCGCCAGGTGGGTGGCCAGCCAGAGCGCCTCGACGGTGGCGCCGGCCAGCCCGGTCGGGGTGGCCAGGGCCCGAGCCGCGTCGCCCACGATGTCCGCGGCCGTCTCGACGGCCGCCGTGACCCGGCGGGCGACCACTGCGGGGGCCAGACCCGACGCATACCCCTTGACGCGCGACGCCCCCTCGCTGCACCCGCCGGAGGGCCGTGCGGCCGTTGGCACTGAGCGAGGAGGCATGGTTCCGCGACAGTAACCCGGGCCAGGAGCCTTCGCTACGCTTCGCGCCATGACCGACCGGTCCGACCGCCCCGACCCACCCGAACAACCGACCTCCCCCATCCGCGTCGTGGTCGCCAAGCCCGGACTGGACGGTCACGACCGTGGCGCCAAGGTCGTCGCGCGGGCTCTTCGGGATGCCGGGATGGAGGTCGTCTACACCGGCCTGCACCAGACGCCGGAGCAGATCGTCGAGGCGGCGATCCAGGAGGACGCGGACGCCGTCGGTCTCTCGGTCTTGTCGGGCGCCCATATGACGCTCTTCGCCAAGGTGGTCGACCTGCTCCGTGAGCGGGACGCGTCCGACATCGTCGTCTTCGGCGGTGGCATCATCCCGGACGACGACCTGCCAGAGCTCGAGCGGATGGGCGTGGCCAAGGTGTTCACCCCGGGAGCGGCCACCACGGAGATCGTGGACTGGGTCCGGACCCACGTCGATCCCAACAGGTGAGACGGCTCGTTCACGCGAAGGTGCCAGCTTTTTCTGGCGACCTTAAAGAGTTGGCAAAGTCGGTAGGTTTCCCGGCCGTCCGGTTTCACCATTGACGTACGGAGCAGAGCGACAACCCCCCATGCCGCAATGGTCCGAGTCGATGGCGGACAGGGTCGGATCCCCGCTTTTCCCGCAGCGGGCGCGGTCCGGGCACCACGGTTCTCCGGGGTGGGCCGGGAGCGAAAGCACCGGCATGACCGCGCCGTCGGCGACCGGAAGGTTGTGGGGCCGCCAAGGGGCTGCGGCCCCACAACCAGGTGGTTGGCCACGGCCCTGACGCCGTATGGCCGATAGGTCAGCAAACCAGATGACCTAGGCTCGCGGACCGTGTCCGAGCGAACTGACCGCGGATTGCCGTGTCCGCAATGGGCCACCCGGCGGCCTTCATGGTGGCCGCTACGTGCCTGCCGAGAGGCCAGCTTTGGTCGTTCTGGAGCCGTCAGAACGACCAAAGTTGGCCTCTCGGGCGTGGTGTCGGTGGCGGTCGCTCTGGGGCTGGCGGCTTGCGCTTCACCGGCTCCGTCGGCGTCCCGCGCCACGAACGGCGCGTCGGCCTCGACCGGTGCTTCCGCGACGACCTCGGCCGCTCCGTCGACCACCGCGACTACCGCCCTCCCTGGCCTCCCCGGCGGTACCGTCCTCGCGGTCAAGATCGACAACACCGGCGGGTCCCGGCCCCGGATCGGGATCGACAAAGCCGCGGTCGTCTACGTCGAACCGGTCGAGGGCGGCCTGACCCGTTTGCTGGCGGTCTTCTCGACCGGTGTCGGCGACCTGCCGGGCGAGTTCGGACCCATCCGCAGCGCCCGGGAGTCCGACGTCACACTTCTGGCCAACTGGGGCCGGGTGGCCTTCGCCTACTCCGGCGGGTCGGCTTACACCCGCGGTGTGGTCGACCGAGCCGCGCTCGCCTCGATCCCCTACGACGCGTCCACCCAGGGCTACCGACGCGCCGGCGACCGCCGGGCGCCGTACAACGTCATCGGCGACACCCAGGCGCTGCTCGCCCGCGCGGCCGTCGGTCCCGCATCCGGCGACCCCGGCTTCCGCTTCGGCCCGGCCGCGGCGGGCGGCACCCCCGGGACGTCGGTGACCACCGCCTGGCCGGCCGCCCGGGTCGCCTTCACCTGGGACGGCTCCAGCGGCCGCTACCTGCTGGCCACCGACGGCCGGCCCGACGCGGTCGCCGGCGGCGGGCAGCTCGGTGCCGCGACCGTCGTGGTCCAGGAGGTGCGCAGCCATCTGAGCGAGAACCGTGACGTCAACGGCGCCCAGACGCCCGTCGTCGACGTCGTGGGCTCCGGTCCGGTCACGGTCCTCCGGGACGGGCTGGCCTGGCGCGGCCAGTGGTCCCGCCCCGACGCCGGCTCGGCGACGAGCTTCCAGACCGACGGGCAGCCGATCCCGATGGCCTCCGGGCCCGTGTGGGTCCTGCTGGTCCCCACCGGCCAGGTGGTCACGGTCGGCTGACCCGCGTACGAACCCTCAGGGTGAGACGGCGGGTGACATCGCTCGCACCGTCCCCTCGGGGGTGTCGGCCCCCGCAGACCCGGCCGCTAGGCTCGCCACGCACGACTGATGCACGATGCGCATTCCGACGATGGGACGGCTGGCGTGGACCTCTTCGAGTACCAGGCACGGGACATGTTCGAGGCGCATGGGGTGCCCGTGCTGGCCGGAGTCGTCGCCGACACTCCTGACGCGGTTCGGGCGGCAGCCGAGGAGATCGGGCCGGCCAGCGGCGGCGTCGTCGTGGTCAAGGCGCAGGTGAAGACCGGTGGCCGCGGGAAGGCCGGCGGCGTCAAGGTCGCCAAGACCGCCGACGAGGCGCAGGCCGCCGCCGAGCGGATCCTCGGGATGGACATCAAGGGCCACACCATCCACCGCGTCATGGTGGCCTCGGGCGCGAACATCGCCGAGGAGTACTACTTTTCGCTCCTCCTCGACCGCGCGAACCGCTCCTATCTCGCCATGTGCTCCAAGGAGGGCGGCATGGAGATCGAGCAGCTCGCCGTGGAGCGGCCGGAGGCGCTCGCCCGCGTCCCGGTCGACCCCAACGTCGGCATCGACGACGCCAAGGCTCGGGAGATCGTCCAGGCGGCCGGTTTCGACGAGGCGGACCAGGCCGTCATCGCGCCTGTCCTCACCACCCTGTGGGACGTCTACCGCGAGGAGGACGCGACCCTGGTCGAGGTCAACCCGCTGGTCAGGACCGCAGACGGCCGGATCATCGCCCTCGACGGCAAGGTCACCCTCGACGCCAACGCCGACTTCCGGCACCCGGACCACGCCGAGCTTGAGGACGCCGGCAGCGCCGACCCCTTCGAGGCCGAGGCCAAGGAGATGGACCTCAACTACGTCAAGCTCGACGGCGACGTCGGCATCATCGGCAACGGCGCCGGACTGGTCATGTCGACTCTCGACGTCGTCGCGTATGCCGGCGAGGACGTCGCAAGGGACCGCGGCCTCCACACTCCGCCCAAGCCCGCGAACTTCCTGGACATCGGCGGCGGCGCCTCGGCCGAGGTCATGGCCAACGGGCTGCACATCATCCTCGGTGACCCGCAGGTCAAGGCGGTCTTCGTCAACGTCTTCGGCGGCATCACCGCAT